>JBJTQX010000125.1:0-58667 GCA_046075855.1 Actinomycetes bacterium | reverse complement strand
GGGCTCACGTTCTCGGGCATCACGATGCGCAGCCCGTACCCCTTCACCCGGGCGACGAGCGCCAGCCCGATGCCGGTGTTGCCCGAGGAGGGTTCGAGGATCGTCGCGCCCGGTCGCAGGGTGCCGTCGGCCTCGGCCATCTCCACCATCTTGCGGGCGATGCGGTCCTTGGCCGAGCCGCCCGGGTTCTGACCCTCGAGCTTGGCCAGGATCGTGACGTCCGGGTTCGGGGACAGCGCGCTCACGTCGACGAGCGGCGTGTCGCCGATGAGGTCGAGGACGCTCGCGTAACGGGCCATCGCCGTGTTCGCCCGGAGGCCGGCTCAGCCGCCGGCGACGGCGGGGAGAATGGAGACCACGTCGCCCTCGGCCACCGGCGTCCCGAGGGAGTCGAGGTACCGGATGTCCTCGTCGTTCACGTAGACGTTCACGAACTTGTGGAGCGCCCCGGAGGCGTCGACCAACTGGCCGCCGAGTCCCGGGTACTGCCCGACGAGGGCACTGAACACGTCGCCGATGGTGGCGCCCTCGGCGCTCACCGAGGCGGTGCCGTCGGTGTACTGGCGCAGGAGGGTGGGCAGTCGAACTTCCACGGGCATGAACGTGATCCTACAACTCCGACCCCACAGGTCGGAATTCGAGCCGGGTCCCGCGCGGGCTCAGCCCGCGACCTCGACCGGCACCTCGGCGATGACCGCGTCCCGGATCCGGTAGGCCCGCAGCACCGGCGCGCCGTGCTCGGGCTTCAGCGAGACGATCACGTAGATCCAGTTCGGGTTCGCAGCCGCGGTGCGCACGTCGGTCGGCGACGGGTAGGCCTCGGTGTGGGTGTGCGAGTGCCAGCACCCGACGAGCACCTCGCCGCGCCCCTCCATCGTCCGCATCGCCCCGAGCAGGTCGCGCCCGTCGACCGTGTAGGTGCGCGAGCTCGCGTCCGCGTTGCGGGTCGGGAAGACCGCGGTGATCGTCCCGGTCGGTTCCTCCATCGGACCGACGGCCGGACCACCGAGCAGACCGCAGGCCTCGTCGGGCAGGCCGTCGTAGCAGTGCCCGACGATCGCCTCGTACTGCGGCTGCGTGATGCGCAGCGTCGGACTCCCCGGGAACGTCACGGTGCAGACGGTACCCGCGGCACGCACGTCGGCCCAGCCGTAGGCTCGCGGCCGTGACGACGCCCGTGATCATCGAGGCCGCGCTCAACGGCGTGACGAGCCGCCGCCGCAACCCGGCGGTGCCGGTCACCCCCGAGGAACTCGCGGTCGACGCCATCGAGTGCATCGACCACGGGGCGAGCATCGTGCACACGCACGCTGCGAACCACTTCGCACCTGCGGCCGAGCGGGCCGCTGAGTACGCCGCGGCCTACCGACCCGTGTGCGCCGCGCACCCTGAGGCGATCCTCTACCCCACCATCGGCGGCGGCGCGAGCCCCGCCGAGCAGCACGGCCACATCGCGATGCTGGCCAGCGAGGGGCTGATCCGGGCCAGCGTGCTCGACCCCGGTTCGGTGAACCTCGGCGGCACCGGCGCCGACGGGCTGCCCCCGGAGTCCGACTTCGTCTACACCAACACCTTCGCGGCGACCCGCTACGCGATGGACCTCGCGCTCGAGCACCGGCTCGGACCGAGCGTGGCGATCTACGAGCCCGGCTGGCTGCAGGTGATCCTCGCCTACCACCGCGCCGCCGCACTCCCCGCAGGCACGCTCGTCAAGCTGTACTTCGCGGGCGGCGGCTACCTCGGCGGTGGCGACGCGCTCTGGGGCGCACCGCCGATCCGCGAGGCGCTCGACCTCTACCTCGCCATGCTCGCGGGCACCGACATTCCGTGGGCCGTCGCAGTGCTCGGTGGCGACCTGTTCGCCACGGAGATCCCGCGGCTGGCCCTCGAGCGCGGCGGGCACCTGCGCGTCGGCCTCGAGGACGACCAGACCGCGCCCTCCAACGTCGACCTCGTCGACCGCGCCGCGGCGCTCTGCGCCGAGTACGGCCGGCCCGTGGCCACGCCCACCGAGGCGGCCGCAGTGCTCGGCCTCCTGCGGTGACCGATCGCCGTCCGTCGGCGCTCCGGTAGCGTCGCCGCCATGTCCCGCCGGGGCGACCAGGTCGTCATCACGAACCGCAAGGCCCGCCACGACTACCTCATCCTCGACGCGTGGGAGTGCGGGATCGTGCTGCTCGGACCCGAGGTGAAGTCGATCCGCGACAGCCGCGCCAACCTGCTCGACGCCTACGCGCGGGTCGAGGACGGCGAGGTCTGGATGTACGGCATGCACGTGTCGCCGTACGCGTTCTCGCGGGGCGACCTCGATCCGGTGCGCCGCCGCAAGCTCCTGCTCAACGGGCGCGAGATCGCCGAGATCGCCCAACGCACCCAGGAGAAGGGCCTCACGCTCATCCCGTTGCGCGTCTACTTCAAGGACGGGCGGGCCAAGGTCGAACTCGGGCTCGCCCGAGGCAAGCGGGCCTACGACAAGCGCCACGCCATCGCCGAACGCGACGCGAACCGGGAGACGGCCCGGGCCCTCAAGGAACGCCAGCGCGACTGACGTCCGCCCCCACGGGAATAGATGTCCGGGGTCGGGCGTAGTATCCCCTCGTGGCCCCCGGCGCACCCGGGGCCCACTTGACAAGGGGGTGCGTGGCTTCGATCTCGAGGATCGAGGTGGGTGAAGCGAGCCGACGTCGTCAGATCGTCGTTAAAGAGCTGGCACAACCAAACACATGCCGAGGACAACCTCGCACTCGCCGCCTAGGAATAGGTAGCGCGTCCCTCACGGCCCAGCCACTCGGCCGCAACGGGGCGTCATCTTGAGTGGCTCACCGTCCGACCACGCCTGAGGGTCGGACGGGACACCCAAACTCGGGCTGGGGTCGCCGCAGTGCCGCCGGTGAGCGGTGGCGACCCGAGATCAATCACCGGCTGCGCTCGGAGAAGCCCCACCAACAGCTCGGGAGACGCGGGTTCGACTCCCGCCACCTCCACCTGGGGGTCTTCCCGCAATGCGGAAGATCTCTTCCCGTAATTCGACGGCGCCCGGGCCTATGCCCGGGCGCCGTCGCGTGCCGCAGCGAAAATCCGAACTACCAAGAACCTCTGGATCAATGGGTCCCTGCATGCGGCGCAGCGGGCGGCTTCGGCGCGTAGTACGAATCCTGGCCCTCGAGCTGTTAGTCGGGCGTTCACTTGACAACGCAAAGCACCCTTGCCACGGTACGTCCCATGCTCAAGCGACTGCGCTGGATGGCCATCGGCCTTGCAACCGGACTCGTTATGGGTGGCGTCGCCTACGCCGTCGTCGTGAACCCCCCGGGGGCCGGCGACCGGTACTTCGCGTGCGTGAGCCCCGGCGGCATAGTTCGTGCCGACACCATCCGCCGCAACAGTCCGCCGACCAAGTGCGCCAGCAGGACGGATCAGGTCCAGTCCTGGAACGCGCAGGGGACCACCGGCCCGACGGGTCCGACCGGCGCAGCGGGTTCCGGAGGGAACGGTTTCCGCTCGTACGTCGGCACATACACGGTGCGCCACACGAACAGCGGGTGCGGGGCCGCTCAGATGCGCATTGAACTCGTCGCCGTCGCCGGAGCTGCACCGACGAACCCGTTCGGACCGTGTCTCGACATCGTCTGCGCCAGCAGTGTCTACTTCGGCCCCGAAGTCCTTGGTGTCGGCGACTCGTGCAGTCTCGGACAGGACAACATCTACGGGTACGTCCTCTCCTACTTCGACGAATGCGTGAACCTGCGCGCCGCGCTGGCAGCCGGCGAAATGGCGGTCGAGTTGGAGCGGTGGGACGCGAATCTCGGCAACCCGGCCGAGCAGGAGATCGTGCGCATCGCAGACGGGCCCATGACCGATCTCGTCCTCACGTCACGTCTCCAGCAGGTGCGCAGCGGGACCCCGGCACCGGAGGGAGGCCAGAGCCTCTGCGCCTCGCTGACCGGGTTCATCAACGAGTTCGTCCCGATGGTGTCGCTCGTCGGCAAGACCTCGCCGACCGACGGGAACCCCGTCTGGTCTGTCTACTCGATCGCCTGACCACAGGTCGCCCGCACCAGCGCTGCGCGAAACCGCTCGCGTCATCTCCCCACCTGGAGCAGATAACGGTTAGTCGGATACCCGGGTGGCGGGTATCCGACCCCGCTACTCGCCCCGTGTGCGCACTGCGCTCCGACCCCAGCAGGGGCGTCGTCACGACGAGGAGCGCCCCGACTGTGCGCGCTCGAAGGGATCAGGGAGCGTTGTACCGGTGGAGCACCGGACCGGCACCCTCCGAGATCGTCACGTAACCCCGTCCGTCGGCGCGGAACCCGATCGCCTCCCCCTGCACCTCCGCAGGAACTGGACCCGGGCACGGAACGGATCCGGTCGACCCGGCGATGAACGCGGCGAGCGGCAGATCTGCGTTCCGCGCGATCAGCCGGACGCCGCCGTAGGTGCGGATCGCCAGCTGCAAGCCGTTCGGGCTGGTGTCAGCGCCGGTGATCGCACCGGCCAGGCCGGTCGCGGCCATGACCGTGCCGACCTGCGTCATCGTCGCGGTCGTGCCCGCCGCGACATCGGTTCCGACCCGGTACGCGGGCTGCGCGCCACCAGCCAGGCTCTTCGTGATGACGACGAGCGAGTGGGAGATCGGGTCGACGAAGAACGCCTCGGCGTCGTGCGCACCGTCCGGGTAGCGGAGTTGGAACGTCTCCACGCCCGAGACCGTGCCCGTCGTCGCACCCACGGTCGGTTCGACGAAGCGGTAGATCTTCAGGTCGGTGCGGAGCAGCGGGTTGTCCCCGATGTCCGCGACGTACACGTAGGTCGTACCCGGGGTCGGACCCTCGCCGAGCGCGATGTCCTCGATGTCGATCGCGGTCTGCCCCGAGAGTGCGAGGGTCGCTCGCACTCCACCCTGCTCGTCGACCGCGAACACCCGGGCACTGTCCCCGGAGTCGTTGTGGACCCACCACAGGCCGGGGTTCGCGCGACTCGCCGCGATCCCCGAGAGTTCCTGGAGCGCGGGATCGGTGAACGCCGGCGAATCGGAGACGACCAGACGTTTGCCGCAGGCCGCAGCAACTGTCGGTGCCGTGCAGGCCGGCAACGTGAGCGCCAGCACGGCGACACCCGCCAACGCCATGGCGAAACGGGTGGTCCGCGGGCTCAACGCCATGCTGTCGATCCTACGGGGTCCTGAGCCTCTCGGCGGCCGAACCATGATCGAGGCGAGAGCGATGGTGCCGAGCACCCCCGATGCGATGAGCCTGCGCACACCGTGCGGCGCCGGATTCGGATCCCGCTGCTCAACCCCCGTCCGCGGGGCCTGCGGACCCCGGAAGCGCTGGGCCGCGCTGACGCTGGGGTTGATCCCGCCTCGGACCGCCCCGCGCCGCGGCGCGGCAACCACCGATCGTTCCCATCCGGGAATGCGCGCTCTGCTCGCTCGGTTGGCGTGCGGAGCGGCGCAGTTCACACGCCGGATCCGGGGGGACAGCATGAACGCATTCGGGTACATCGGCGCCGCGGTCACCGTGTTCGGCGGCGTGATCGGGCTGCTGTTCCCGGCACCGGTCAGCCGCACGATCGGACTGACCCTGAACGGTCGCCTCGGGCGCTCGGAGTTCCGTGCGACGTACGGCGGGCTCTTCCTCGCCGCGGGCGTCGCTGCGATCGTGATCGGCAGCCGGGACGCGACGCTCGTCCTCGCGTGCGCGTGGTTCGGGGCCGCAGCGGGCCGAACGATCTCCGCGATCGTCGACCAGTCGTGGTCGAAGGAGAACCTCGCCGGCATCGCCATCGAGGTGATCGTCGGCGCGCTGCTCCTGGCCGGTTCCTGACGCACCAGCACGCCCGCCGAGCGAACCCGGACCGCCCGAACCGACGCGCCGGGCACCTGCCCGGATCCGGCGGTCCAGCCGCGCGCCGTACGATCGGGCGATGGGCCACCCGGTCGTCGTGCGCCATCTGCGGGACATCGGCATCACCGTCGTCTCCCGCTGGGTGTTCAACTGCTACGTCGTCCATGACCGGGGGGACGGGCGGCCACTCGTGGTCGACCTCGGGCTGCCGTCGCAGGTGTCGGCCGTTCGCGAGGTGCTCCGCACCCACGGCCGCGACCCGGATGACCTCGGCACGGTGGTCGCGACCCACGGGCACATCGATCACGTCGCCGGACTGACCGCGCTGCGCAAGGACGAGCGCGCCCAGGTGCTCGTCCCCCGAACCGTCGAGGCGATGCTCGCCGGTGCGCACCGGCTGCGATCACCGGGCCCAGCCGCGATCTCACGCATCCTGCCGGTCGTCGCCGAACAACCCCGTGACTGGGGCGCAGTGCGCGACATCCGTCCACTCATGGGCCGAATCGGATACGACGCGCGCGCCATCGCGTTCCCGATCGCCATAGACGGATGGCTCGATGACGGCATGGCCCTTCCCGGCGCACCCGATTGGCGGGTCATCCACGCGCCCGGCCATTCCGATGACGCGACCTGCCTCCACCACGCCCCGACGCGCACGCTGATCTCCGGGGACTCCGTCGTGACCTTCGACGGGCGCGCCTGGTGCAACCCCGAGTACGTCGATGCCGGCGCTTCCGCGACCACCGCCGAACGGCTGCGATCGCTGCCGATCGAGCACCTGCTCCCCGGCCACGGGCACGTCGTCGCCGGCTCCGACCTGATGGGCGCTGCGTGGAGCCACGATGACCGACCGCCGAGGTCCGGACGGCTCCGTGCCCTGTGGCGGATCGCGATCGATCGCGCGGGGCACCGGCACGACTGAGCGCCGCTCAGCCGAGCTGGGCGAGTCGCTCCTTGACCATGAGCCGCAGCAGCGGGGCGTCGACCTTCCAGTCGACGGGCACCCGGATGGTCTTCTTGTTCGCTTCGAGGCCCTTGAGCCGGGCCTTCACCGCGTCCGAGATCCCACCCCAGGGGCCGAGGAGCAGGTGGTGCGTCGCAGCCGAGACGCCGAACACGTAGTCCTTGCCCTGCTTGCGCATCGGTTGGTTCCACGCGATCACGAGATCGAGGTCGGGGTACGTCGAGGCGATCGCCGCGAAGATCGCCCGGGTCGTCTCCTCCCGTTCGCCGCCGAGCGAGGAGAAGTAGGCCTCGGGCGTGTCGACCCGCTTCGAGGTGGTCGAGCCGCGGTGGTACATCACGACGGCGTTGGCGTGCGCCTGGCTGAACCCGTGCCGCTCACGCAGCAGATCGATCTGCTCCTGGTACTTCGAGTCGCCGAGGTCGGCGAGTTCCTGCAGGAAGAACGCCACGGGTTGGCCGTGCTTCTCCTCGATGGCAGGGAAGTACCGAGCACGGTCCCCGGAGTTCGTCATGCCGCCGACCCTAGGACCCCCAGCCCCCTGGGGTAGTTGACGTGACCGCCAGGCTGACCAACCCCCACGGTACGGAGGCCGCCCCGCATCAGCCCTACCGTGACCTCTCGGGAGGCGACCAGGGCATGAACCGTTCCGATTCCATCACCGTCTGGGTGTTCGGCGACCAGCTCAACCACGACCTCGGACCACGCCGCGACGCACGGCCGGGCGTGGACCGCATCCTGCTCGTGGAGTCCACCGAGCACCTCGAGCGCCGCAGCTGGCACCGCCAACGCGCGCACATGTTCATCACCGCGCTCCGACGCTTCGCCGGGGAGCTGCGCGATGCCGGGTTCGAGGTCGACCACCGGGTCGCGCCGACCTACGCGGCGGGGCTCGCCGCCCACCGGGAGCAGTTCGCACCGCCGCGGGTGATCGCGATGGCACCGAGCAGCCACCGGGGGCGCCGCCTCGTGGCGGGCCTCGGGGTCGAGCTCACCGCCGACGAGCGGTTCCTCACCGACGTTGCCGACTTCGACGAGCTCTTCGCGGGCAGCAAACGCCGAACGATGGAGACCTTCTACCGCTGGCAGCGCCGGCGCCTCGGCTACCTCATGGACGGCGACGAGCCGGTGACCGGTCGCTGGAACTACGACGAGGAGAACCGCAAGCCACTGCCCAAGGGAGGCGTCGAGTTCCCCGACCCCGTGGTGGACGAGCTCGACGACCTCGACGCCGCGGTGCTCGCGGACCTGCCCGGCTCAGTCGTCGGCGCCACGCCGGTCGGCTTCTGGCCCACGTCGCGGGCCGGTGCGCTCGAACGCCTCCGCCACGCCATCGAGGTCGTGCTCCCGCAGTTCGGTCCGTACGAGGACGCCATGACGAAGCGGTCCTGGCACCTCGCCCACACCCTGCTCAGCCCGCCGCTCAACCTCGGACTCCTCCACCCCCGCGAGGTCGCCGACGAGATCGAGGTCGCGTACCGGGCCGGGAGGGTCGACATCGCGAGCGCCGAGGGGCTCCTGCGCCAGGTCATCGGTTGGCGCGAGTACGTCTGGTGCACGTACTGGTCGGAGGGTGAGGCGTACCTCGAGGAGAACGCGCTCGACGCCCGCCGCCCGCTGCCGCCCGCGTTCACGGGCGCTCCGACCGAGATGGCCTGCGTCGGCCACGTGCTCGCCGACGTCGACCGCTACGGCTGGACCCACCACATCCCGCGGCTCATGGTGCTCGGGAACCTCGCGCTCATCGCCGGCGTCGACCCGCGGGAGCTCATGGACTGGATGTGGGAACGCTTCGTCGACGGAGCCGAGTGGGTGATGGCCCCGAACGTCATCGGCATGAGCCAGTACGCCGACGGCGGCGTGATGGCCACGAAGCCGTACGCGGCCGGGGGCGCGTACATCGACCGGATGGGTGACTTCTGCGGCGACTGCCGGTTCGACCGCAAGGCTCGCACCGGCGAGGACGCCTGCCCGTTCACGACGCTCTACTGGGACTTCACCGCCCGCCACGCGGACCGCTTCGCCAAGGATTCCCGCATGGCCCGCCAGGTCGCCGCGGCCCGCAAGCTCGCCGATCTCGACGCGGTGCGGGCCCGGGCCGCCGAGGTGCTCGACCGCCTCGGTTCCGGCACGCTCTGAGCGATCCCGCTCAGAGGAACTCGATCCACTCCCCGTGGGGTTGGGTGAGCGCGACGGGACGACCGTCGCGGGCCAGGACGAAGGGGGCCGGCGTGCTGCGCCACGCGGGTGATCCCGGGTTCGGACGACCGACCTCGAGCGTGCCGTCGTCGTGGCGCACGATGCCGTCGCCCTCGTTCGCGAGCCAGACCACCTCGGGGTGCGCGGCCATGGTCGCCGCGAACGCGTCGCGTCGCTCGGTCGGGAGGTACGCGAGCACCGCCGTGTGGATCACCACCGGCCGCAGACCGGCGGGCACGCGCGCGAGGAGCGGTTCGATCTCATCCACGAGGTCGCCCCGCACGATGTCGACCGGATGCTCGCGGGCCACCCCGATCGCGGCACGCAGGCGGGCCGCGCGCTCCACGTGCTCGGGCCAGACCAGCGCCTCGAGCCACGCGACGTCGGCCGCGTCGTGCAGGTCGAGGGGGTTGAGGTCGATGCCCGCCCGCCACCCGACCTCGAGCGGGTGCCGGGCCGGCGCCGGACCGCGCACGCCCACCTCGAGCCGCACGGGCGACGCCGGGTCACCGAGCCGCGAGCCGTCGTCGAACACCACGTCGTAGCGATCGGGGTGGAGGCACAGGCCGGCCGAGGCCCCGACCTCGATGAGCGCGATGGGGCCGGGGGCGCGGAGGATCTCGGGCAGCAGGCTGCCGATCCGCCGGGCCTCGTTCGTCTGGGTCGAACCGGCGAGCACGAGCGCCAGCACCTCGTCCGACCGGGCCACGAGGTGTCGAGCCGCGGCAGGCGGGTCGTCGAGCGGGGCACCGTCGACCCGCAGCGCGGTGAGCACCAGGTTCACCTGCCGCTTCACGGCCGGCAGGTCGGCGATCAGCGCGAGGGCCTCCGGGTCCTCGGCGATCGCCCGGGCCATGGAGTCGTAGGTCGGCGAGGAACCCCGCAGCTCCCGGTCGGCGAAGGCCCGGTAGTACTGCGCGACCGCTGCGAGCGATGGGTCAAGCGACATGGTCGCAGCCTCGCACACGCGAGCGCCGCGCGTTCGTGCCGGGTGCCCGATCGCTGCGATGATCGGCCTCCAGGCATCGGGCGCCGATGCCGACGACACGGAACGAGGGCCACCATGGTCGAGCGCGTGATGATCACCGGCGCGGGGTCCGGCTTCGGGAAGGGCGCCGCCCTCGCTCTCGCGGCGCGGGGCCACGACGTGCTCGCCACCACCGAGACCGAGGAGCAGGCCGCAGCGCTGCGGGCCGAGGCGCCCGACCTGCGGGTCGAGAAGGTCGACATCACCGATCCGGCTGACGTCGCCCGGGTGCGCGACTGGGAGATCGACGTGCTCATCGACAACGCGGGCATGGGCGCGACCGGCCCGATGGCTGACGTGCCGATGGAGGTCGTGCGCCGGGTCTTCGAGGTGAACGTGTTCGGGACGCTGGCGGTCAGCCAGGCGGTCATCCCCGGGATGATCCAGCGCGGTCGCGGTCGGATCGTCATCGTCTCCTCGATCGCCGGGGTCGCGGTGGCCCCCACCTTCGGCCCGTACGCCATGACGAAGCACGCGCTCGAGGCCATGGGCCGAGCCATGCGGGCCGAGTTGGCCGGGTTCGGGATCGACGTGACCCTGCTCAACCCGGGTCCGTACCAGACCGGGTTCAACGACCGGATGGCCGACTCGATGTGGGACTGGTTCGGGGACGACTCGGTGAGCGCATCGGCCACCGACATCTTCCGGATGATCGGTGAGTTCATCACCACCGGTCAGATGGACCCGGTGGAGGTCGTCGAGAAGATGGTCGAACTCGTGGAGGCCGAGACCACGACAGAGAACAACTTCGTCCCGCCCGGGATCGCCGACCAGCTCCCCGGGCGCTCCTGACGTCTCACCCGGGGCTCCGGGTGGATCGCGGGCCACGTGCCTGCCTAGGTTCACGGACCGTCCCTGACCCATCCGACCTGGGAGTCGCAACCGTGATCTGGGCGTTCCTCGCCGGCTTCGTCGCCGTCCTCGTCGGAGTCTTCCTGCTGCGTCCGCGTGTGGCGCGCCTGTTCAACAACGACTTCCAGGGCATCAAGACCGAGGCGATCGTCGGTCCCATCGTGGCGCTCACCGTGTTCCTCAGTGCTTTCGTGGTCGCGCAGGCCACCGGGTCCTACCAGCGCGCCAGCCAGGACGCGAACGCCGAGGCCTCCTCCGTGGCGCTGCTCTACGAGAACGCCGGCCTCCTGCCCGACGACCGGGGCACCGCGATCCAGGCCTCGTCGGTCTGCTACGCGCGTTCGGTCGAGCGCCTCGAGTGGCCGAAGCTCGAGCAGGACCGCACCTCGCCGGTCACCGACCTCTGGGCTGCGAGCTTCAACCGGGAGATCCCGAAGATCCTCGACGGACCGGGCGCGGTGGTCGGTCAGATCGTCGGCCTCAACCGGGCCCAGTCCGAGGCCCGGCTGCTGCGGCTCCACGAGGCCAAGCCGAACCTCCCGCTCCTCACGATCATCGTGATGATCGGGTCGATCCTCTTCGCGCTCGTGATGGTCTCCACCTTCGCCGTGCCGGACATGAAGCGGTCCGTGCTCCTGAGCCTGGGCTTCGCGCTGGCGTTCCTGCTCGGCGGGACGCTCGTGCTCGTCGACCAGCTCGAGAAGCCGTTCACCGGGATCGTGAAGGTGAAGCCGACGGTGATCCACGACGTAGCGCAGGACACGGCCGCGAAGTTCCGCATCGCCCACCCGGGAGTCGCGCTCCCCTGCGACGCCTCCGGGCGCCCGCTGCGCTGAGGGCGCGTCAACGTCGGTCGAGGGCGCTGCGTCGAACCCGGGCGGGAGAGCCAACCCCCCGCGTCACGGCCCCTACACTCCGCCGATGCGCATCCTCGTCACCGCCGCCGGCCGGGCCATCGGCCACGCCACCTGCTCAGCCCTCGCCGCAGCCGGCCACGAGGTCATCGCCACCGCACGGAACGTGTCGATGCTCGAGGACCTCGACGTGGCGCTGCGCCTGCCGCTCGATGTGACCGATGACGAGTCGGTTCGCACTGCAGTTGCCGCGGCCGGCCCGGTGGACGGGCTGGTGAACAACGCGGCACTCGGCGGCGCGGCGCCGATCGAGGCGTACCCGATCGACCGGGTCCGAGCCATGTTCGAGACGAACGTCCTCGGCGCGTTGCGCACGGTGCAGGCGGTCGTACCGGGAATGCGGGAGCGCGGCACCGGGGTCATCGTGAACATCTCGAGCGTGCAGGGCCGGGTGACGAGCCCGCTGAGCGGTGCGTACTCCGCGTCGAAGCACGCTCTCGAGGCGCTCGCGGAGGCGATGCACCTCGAACTGGCCCACTTCGGGATCCGCACGGTGATCATCGAGCCCGGCTTCATCGCCCCCGGCATGAAGCTGCCCGACGACCTGCCTCGGCCCGCGCTCTACGAGCCGCTGTTCGCCGAGTGGGAGGGGGCCGACACCACGCTGAACCAGGACGGACGCCCCGGCCCGGAGATCGTGGCCGATGCGGTGCTGGCGGCGATCACCGATCCGGCGACCCCGCTGCGGGTGCCGGTCGGCGCGGACGCCGAGATGATCCTCGCCACCCGAGCGAGCATGGGCGACGCGGAGTTCGAGGCCACCATGCGGGCAGTGCTCGGCCTCTCGTGGTGAACGGGCAGCAGTACGGTGGGCGCATGGACCGCAGCCGGGACCCGCTCGCGATCGTCGTCGGCTCGTTCGTCACCGTCGCCGGGGTGATGCACTTCGTGAACCCCGGGTTCTTCGACGCCATCGTGCCGCCCGCGCTCCCGCCGGGCGCGCGCTTCTGGACCTACGTGAGCGGTGTCGCCGAGCTCATCATCGGCCCGATGGTGCTCATCCCCCGTTGGCGACGGGCCGGGGCACTCGCAGCCATCGCCCTCTTCGTCGCGGTGTACCCCGCCAACCTCTACATGGCCTGGGACTGGCGCGACCGCCCCGCGGGCGAGCAGTTCGTGGCATTTGCCCGACTCCCCTTCCAGTTCCTCTTCATCTGGTGGGCCTGGCGCATCGCGCAGCGGGCGCCTCGGGCCGCCGACGCCTGAGAATCCCCGGAGAACCCTCGGCCTGCGGTCGGGGAACCGTGAACCCGGCGGTAGCGTTCTCCAGGCACGAGCACCGGGCTGGCGTGGAGACTTCGGATGGGGGATTCGGTCGCAACCGCGCGGTCGCGCAGGTTCGGACCCGCGCGGCCTGAACTCGGCGCGTTCCTGGCCCTCGTCGGTCTCTGCGGCATCGCGATCACCGAGCCCACCTTCGCGCTGCTCGACCGCAACGCCCAGATCTTCGCGATCAACTCGGCCTCGTGGTTCCAGTTGCTCGCCATCACGCTCGCCGTGGTGTTGCTGCCGGCCGCCGTGCTGTACGCCTGCGAGGTGCTCGTCGGGCTCGCGGCGCCCCGAGCCCGACGCTTCGCCCACGCCACGACCTGCGGAGGCCTGGTCGGCCTGTTCGCGATGCAGCTCGCGAAGCGCGTGACCGCGTGGCCCCCGGTGCCGCTCGTGGCCACCGCCGTGGTCGTCGGCCTCGTGTCGGCGCTCGCCTTCCTGCGCACCCGTGCCGCCCGGGACTGGAGCGCCTACCTCTCAGTCGCTCCGGTCGTGTTCGCCGGGATCTTCCTCGTGTCGTCACCGGTGAGCGAGATCGTGCTCGCCGATCCCCAAGCGACGAACCCTGGAGTGCCGAGCGTTGCGAAGCCGCACCGCGTGGTGTTCATCGTGCTCGACGAACTGCCGCTCGGTTCGCTGCTCGATGGGTCGGGGCGGATCGACCGCGCCCTGTACCCGAACCTCGCAGCACTGGCCGACGGTTCGACCTGGTACCGGAACGCCACGGCCAACGCGCCCTACACGGAGTTCGCGGTGCCCGCGCTGCTCACCGGTCAGTACCCCGACGAACGAGTGGCGAACCTCTCGGCTACCGGGCACCCCGACTCGCTCTTCACGATGCTGGCCGGCCGCTACCGGCTCAACGTCCACGAGACGATCACCGACCTCTGCCCGCGACGCCTGTGCGGGCCGACGCAGGAACCCGAGCGGGGCTTCGTGCCGCTCAGCCGCTCGGTGGCATCGTTGTGGCGCGCCGCCGCGTCGCCCCGGCGCTTCGAGGCCGACTTCCACGGCGAGATCGCGATCCGAACCGCCCCCGAGTCGACCCGGCGCTTCGCCGAATCGCTCGTCGCGTCGCGAGCGCCGACGCTCGACTTCCTGCACGCGGTACTCCCCCACCAGCCCTGGCACCTGTACCCCGACCTCGCCGATTACGAGGAGTACGGCACCCCGCCGGGCGCGCTCCTCAACTGGACGAGCGAGCCTGCGGCCGCGCAGGGCCGCGCCCGCCACCTCCTGCAGGTGATGGCCGCCGACCGCCTCCTCGGACGATCCATCGAACGGCTCCGGCGCATCGGCGCGTGGGACGACGCGCTCGTCGTCGTGGCCGCGGACCACGGGGTCGCGTTCACCGAAGGCGAGGGCATCCGCTCGATCACCGGTGAGAACTGGTCGGAGATCATGTGGACTCCGCTCTTCGTGAAGTACCCGGGCCAGCGGGTCGGCGTGGTCGACGACCGCCCCGCCGAGTCCGTCGACCTGCTCCCCACCGTCGCCGACGTGCTCGACGCGCGCCTGCCGGGCCCGGTCGACGGACGGTCGCTGCTCGGGCCACCGCGCCCCGACGGGCCGCGGCGCATCTACCAACCCGAGTTCTCCTTCGAGTCGCAGACGGCCGTCCGACCACCGCCGGGTCGCGGCTACCTCACCTACGACGGACCCACCGGATTCGCCGAGGTCCTCGCCCGACGCTCCACGCAGTTCACCGACGGCGATCCGGCCATCCGGCCGTACCGGGTCGCGCCCTACGGGGGCCTCGTCGGTCGTCCGGTCGCCGAGGTGCTGGCACCGAAGCGCGGCGGGCCGACCGGATTCGAGGTCCGCGACCCGGAGCGGTTCGACCACGTCGGCGAGCAGCCCGGGCGTGCGCCCTGGGGCTTCGTCGAGGGTCGCGTCGACGGGATCCTGCGCCCGACCAGCCTCGCGGTCGCGCTCAACGGGCGCATCGTCGCAACGACGGAGGCCGTGCAGTTCGACGCGGCCGGCCACGGTGGTTGGTCGGCCATCCTCGAACCGAGCGCGGCCCGCCCCGGACGCAACCGGCTGACCCTGTACGCGGTGAGCGGACCGCTCGAGGCTCCCCGCCTCGACCCGATCCGACGGCGGCAGGCCGGGTGATCGTGACCCCGACCACCGCGCCCGCTCCGACTCCCGGCCGCCCGTCCGCGACCCGACGGGAGTTGGGTGCGTTCGCATCGCTCCTCGGGCTCAGCGGTCTCGCGGTCACCCAACCGGCACTCGAGCTGCTCGGCAACAACTCGGAGATCCTCCTGGTCAACGACGTCGGTCTCGGCGGAGCCCTGCTCATTGCGCTCGCCTTCGCGCTCATCCCCGCATGCTCGGCCTACGCGCTCGAGGTGGTGGTCGGCCTCGTCATCCCTCGAGCCCGACGAGTCCTGCACGCTGCACTCGCCGGCTCGCTCATCGGCCTGCTGGCGCTCGAGGTCGCGAAACGCCTGACCGCCTTCGGCCCGACCGCACTCGTAGCCGTCGCCATCGCCTCGGGGATCCTCGGCGCCCTCGCGATCCTGCGATCTCGGGCGGTCGGCACCTGGACGGCGTACCTCGCACCCGCCCCGCTCGTCTTCGTGGGGACCTTCCTGTTCGCATCGCCAGCCGCCGCGGTGATCACCCCCGAGGACGGGGATGCCGGCGGATCGGAGGGGCGCACGCGGCGCACGCGGCACGCGCACCGCGTCGTGCTCGTCACGTTCGACGAGCTCCCGCTGGCCACGCTCCTCGACGGATCGGGGGGTATCGACCGCGAGCTCTTCCCGAACTTCGCGGCGCTCGCCGACTCCTCGACCTGGTACCGCAACTCCACGGCGAACGCGACCTACACGCACCAGGCGGTACCGCCGGTCCTCACCGGCGAGTTCCCGGAATCGGGTGACGACCTCCCCGTCGTCGCCGACCACCCCGACTCCATCTTCACCATGCTCGGCGACTACTCGATGAACGTGCATGAGTCCCTCACCCGAATCTGCCCGGCATCGCGCTGTACCGGCCCACGGGTGGGCGCGGGCGGAACCGTGTCCGCGGGCCGCGAGGCTCTTCGCCTCTGGACCCGGTTCGCGGCACCACGCCGTGCCGCCCCGACCCTCGACGCCCTCGAGGAACTCGTCGACGGCCCACGTTCGATGAACCGGTTCGCCGCCTCCATCAGGCCCGGACGCGGCCGGCACCTCGACTTCCTCCACGCTGTCGCACCCCACCAACCGTGGCGGTTCTACCCCGACGGCACCGACTACGAGCAGTACCAGCCACCACCGGGATCGTTCGGCATCTGGAGCGACGCGGCCTCGGCCGAGCAGGCCCGGGTGCGCCACGTCGTCCAGACCATGGACACCGATCGGCGACTCGGGGCGATCCTCACGCGGCTGCGCCGCACCGGGGCTTGGGATGATGCGCTAGTCGTCGTGACCGCCGATCACGGCATTGCGTTCTCGCCCCGTGAAGGCACGCGTTCGGTGACGGGCGACAACTGGCCCGAGATCATGTGGACTCCACTGTTCGTCAAGTACCCGAACCAACGGGTCGGCCGCGTCGACGACCGACCAGCCCAGGCCGTCGACGTGCTCCCCACCATCGCCGATGTGGTCGGCGCCGACGCGCACGCCGGCGTCGATGGTCGCTCGCTGCGTCGCGACCCGCGGTCGGGGACGCCGCGTCGGCTCTACCAGTTCCCCTACGAGGGCTTCGAGCCCGAACAGGTCCTACGGGCTCCGAACGGGCGCCACTACTTCGAGTTCGACGAGGACCTGGGCTTCCAGCAGGTGCTCGGGAGCGCCGCTGCGCCCCCCGGAGGCCCGCCCCCGTTCCGCCCGTACCGGATCGGCCCGTACGGCACCCTCGTCGGCCGCGCCGTCGACACCATCCCGCGAGGCACCGACATGACGGCGATCGAGTTCTCGATTGAGGACCCGGCCCGTATCCTCTCGGCTCGCGCGACCCCCGGTCGGGCGTCGTGGGGATTCCTGCGGGGGTTCGTGAGCGGAACCCGCCCCGGAACGCACCTCGCGCTCGCAGTCAACGGTCGCGTCGCCGCCGTGCTGCGTGCGTCGAAGCTGAATGCCGATGCCGCGTTGTGGTCGACGCTCATCGAACCGTCCGGCGTACGGGCGGGGACCAACATCGTGAAGCTCTACGAGGTGACGGGCGGCCCTGACACAGCACGGATCAGCGAGATCCCGTACGCCGGCGCAGCCGACCTCTGATCGCCGCCCCACCCGAGGTGCGGCCGGTGCTGGCCGGTGCCATGCTCGGGCCATGACCACCGCACCGAAGGACGCCACCGACCACACCCGCGCTGCGAACGCGCCGGTCGAACTCGGTTTCGACCCCGCCGATTTCGAGCGTGCGAGCCGTGGGCTCGTCGCGACGCACCCGACCGGGCAGATCTCGTCGCCGTTCGGCGTGGTCTGGGACACCGGGCGCCACGCCTTCATCGAGCGGGGCAGCACGAACCCGGACACCGTGCACCCGAGCCTGTGGCGTCAGGCCCAGCTCAACGCGATCCACGGCCTGTTCGAGGTGGCGCCGGGCATCTGGCAGGCCCGGGGCTACGACATCTCGAACGTCACGTTCATCGCGGGCGAGACCGGATGGATCGTGATCGACCCGCTCACGAGCGAGCCCACCGCGCGAGCCTGTCTCGAACTCGCCGACGAGCACCTCGGGGCGCGTCCTGTGGTCGCGGTCATCTACACCCACTCCCACGCGGACCACTTCGGCGGCGTGCTCGGGGTGACGACCCGCGAGGACGTCGCCGCAGGCCGGTGTCGGGTCATCGCGCCGGAGCACTTCCTGCGCGAGACGATCGAGGAGAACGTCATCGCCGGGTTCGCGATGCTGCGGCGTGCCGCGTACCAGTTCGGTCCCCTGCTCCCCGCCGGGCCGCGCGGCCACGTGGACTGCGGACTCGGGAAGGGCGTGCCGTTCTGGTTGTCCGATCTCGTCGCACCCACCGAGGAGATCACCGTCACCGGCCAGGAACTCGTGGTCGACGGGGTGCGCATCGTGTTCCAACTCACGCCGGAGGCCGAGGCGCCGGCGGAGATGAACTTCTTCTTCCCGGACCACGGCTGGCTGTGCACCGCCGAGAACTGCACGCACACCATGCACAACCTCGTGCCCATCCGGGGCGCGCACGTGCGGGACGCGCTGCGCTGGTCAAAGTACATCGACGAGATGATCGAGCTGTTCGGCTCGCGCACCGAGTTGATGTTCGCCTCCCACCACTGGCCCCGCTGGGGCAACGCGGATGTACTCGCCTACCTCACGCTCCAGCGCGACCTCTACCGCTGGATGCACGACCAGACGATGCGGTATGCGAACCACGGCCTCACCCCGACCGAAATCGCCGAGACGCTCGAGCTCCCGCCCGAGTTCCGCGCGGAGTCGCACACCGTCGGCTACTACGGCCACCTCGCGCACAACGCGAAGGCGGTGTACCAGCGGTACCTGTCGTGGTACGACGGGAACCCGGCGAACCTCTGGCGACTCCCGCCGACCGATGCCGGCGCGCGGTACGTCGAACTGGCCGGTGGCCCCGCCGCGCTCCTCGGGAGCGCACGACGGGCCTTCGAGGCCGGGGAGTACCGCTGGGTGGTCGAGCTCGTGAACCACCTGGTCTTCGCCGACCCCACGAACGCCGAGGCCCGCGACCTGCAGGCCGACGCGCTCGAGCAGCTCGGGTACCAGGCGGAGTCGGCGACCTTCCGCAACGCCTACCTCCAGGGCGCACAGGAGCTCCGCAACGGCACGCTCCCCCGCGGTCCCGGCCGCCGCAGTGGCGTACTCGCGGCGATGAGCACCGAGCAGATCTTCGAGACGCTCGCGGTGTCGCTGCGCGCCGAGGACGTCGGCGGGCTCCGAGCGACCATCAACTTCCGGATCACCGACACCGGCGAGGACTGGATCCTCGGCCTCTCGAACCGCACGCTCCACGCAGTCGGGGGTCGCCACGCCCCCGAATCCGACGCGACCTTCCGGCTGGAACGGGCTGCGCTGCTCGCCATCGTGGACGGGCAGACGACCTTCGCCGACGGGATCGCAGCCGGGTCGATCGAGGTCACCGGCGATGCGAGCGCGGTGGATCGCATCTTCACCAACCTCGACACCTTCCTCACGAACTTCCCGATCGTCGAGCCGTAGCGGGCGCACCGCTCCGATCCGGAACCTCGCCGCGCCCCGTCGGGGCCGGTGTGCCACGATGGCCGAATGGATCTCGTCCCCACGGTCGATCTGCGCGACGTGCACGCGACCTCGCTCGGGGCACTCGACGCGGCCTGCCGGGACCACGGGTTCTTCCTGCTCTCCGGCCACGGTCTCGACGCGACCATCGCGGACACCTGGGAGTGGACGGCGCGGTTCTTCGATGCCGACCGCTCGGTGCGTGCGGCGATCGCCCGCAGCCGGGAGGAACCGCTCGGGTACTTCGACCGGGAACTCACGAAGCGCAGACGGGACGGCAAGGAGGTGTTCGACTTCATCGACCCGTCGCAGCCGGCCCTCGACGCACACAACCGCTGGCCGGACGGCCTGCCCGGATTCCGGGACGCGATGGGGCGGTTCTTCGACGCGGCGGCGGCGCTGTGCGCGACCACCGAGTCGCTGCTCCACGAGGTGCTCGCGCTCGGGCCGGCCTCCCGGGCTGCGCTGCGCTGCGACCGGCAGGGCAGCACCGTGCGGCTCAACCACTACCCGGTCGGCGATCCCGTGCCCGAGGGCGAACGGGCCGGACTCCCCGAGCTCGGCGAGACCGCGCTCGGCCACCACACCGATCCGGGCGTGCTCACCCTCCTGCTCCAGGACGACACCGGCGGGCTCCAGGTCGAGTCGCGTGAGCACGGCTGGATCGACGTGCCGCCGGTGCCGGGGACCATCGTGGTGAACCTCGGCGACTGCACGCAGGCCATGACCAACGATCGGTACCGGGCCGCAGTGCACCGGGTGCTCCCCATGACGCAGCGCCGTCGGTTCAGCATCCCCTACTTCGCGAACCCCACCCGTGACGCGGTGGTGGAACCCCTGCCCGAGCTGACCGAGGGCGGCCCCAGGTACCGGCCGTTCCCGTGGCGCGAGTTCATGGCCGCACGCACCTACGACAACTTCTCGGACCTCGGCGCGGAGGACGCGCAGGTCACCGATTACCGGGTCGCAGCGCCGTGACCGCGATCGAGCCCAACGCCGGCACCTCCCCGGATGCGCCGGCCCCGGCGCTGCGGGTCGGGGTCCTCATCGCGGTCGCCGCCACCGTCCAGGCCCTCGACGTGCTCCTCGACCGCCGGGTCGAGCGGTTCGTCGCCGAGGACGGCCGGGCCCTCCACGATCTCTCCGGCGCGGTGGGTCTGGCGTCGACCCTGCTGTTCTGGGTGCTCGCCGTCACCCTCACCGTCGTCGCGCTGCGCCAGCGCCGGACCCTCGACCGGTCCTCGACCTCCCCCGGCCTGCTCCGACTGCTCGTCGTGTTCCTCGCCGCAGCGTCGCTCAACGTGCTGCTCAACATCACCACGCTGGTCGTGGCGCCGTCGCTGCGGGGTGCGAGCCAGCCCGGACTCATCATCGACCTCGTGCTCATCTACGCGTCGACGACGATGATCTTCTCGGTGTGGTACCAGCTCGCCGACGTGTACCTGCCGGGCGGGGCCTTCGACTTCGCACCGGACGCCCGGTACCCGGACCACCCGCCCCGGTGGTTCGACTACCTGTCGCTGTCCTTCTACACGAACTCGACGTTCGGCCCGACGCTCGAGACCGTCCGCACCCGGCCGGCCAAGGCGCTCATGATGCTCCAGACCTCGCTGTCGCTGCTCGTGCTCGTGGTCCTCATCGCCCGCATCATCAAGGCCGCCTGACCGCCCGACATCCGGCCTCGGGGCACCCTCGGGCCGGGCGCGCTACCTTCCCGTCATGCGCGGTTCCGTGACCCTCCACATGCAGGCCGACCCGTCGGCGATCTGGGCGTTGGTCACCGACGTGACCCGGATCGGCGAGTTCAGCCCCGAGACCTTCGAGGCCGAGTGGCTCGACGGGGCCACCGGCCCGGCGGTCGGCGCGAAGTTCCGCGGCCACGTGAAGCGCAACGGCGTCGGGCCGACCTACTGGAGCCCGTGCGAGGTCACCGTCTGCGAGCCCGGTTCGGTGTTCGAGTTCGCGGTGGGCGGAGCCGACCGGGTGCTCAACACCTGGCGCTACGAGATCACGCCGACGGACGACGGCGGGGCCGACGTGACCGAGTCGTTCGCGCTCCCCTCCAACCCGTTCACCCGGGTCTACTGGGCGCTGCTCGGCCGGGCCCGCGGCCGTACGAACGAACGGGGCATGCGCCAGACCCTCGAGCGGATCCGCGCGGTCCTCGAGGCCTAGGCCGACCCCGCGGCACGGTCCCCGGCGGCCGCGCAGGCTGCGGCGTACTCGGCCTCGAGGTCGACCTCTGGGTTGGCGGCGGCGACCTCCGCCCACCACCCGCGGACCTCTTCCGCGAGCTCGTCGACGAGGCCGCGGGTGTCGAGGTCGTGCGCGCCGAGCACCTCCGTGACCCGGCGGTAGTACCAGAGCGTCCCGGCTCGACCGGCTTCCGGGTTGAACCGGCCGAAGAGGTCCTCGCCCACCTCCGCGTAGTCGGCCCGGCAGGCCCGCACGTTGCTGAGCTTGTCGGCGGCAGCCACGAGGGTGACGTCGAGGTCGTCGTCGGCTGCGAGGTGCACGATGTAGCCGACCTTGCGGTCCCACCACGGGTCCTTGGCCGAACGGTCCGCGACGAGGGAGTCCGAGCAGGCACGCACGGTGGCGGCGACCCGGTCCCCGAATGCCTCGCCGATCTCGGTGAGCACGCCCTCGCCGCCGCTGTCCTCGGCCGCGTCGTGGAGCAGCGCGGCGATCGCGGCGTCCTCCGAACCGCCGTGTGCGAGCACCGTGGCCGCGACCTCGAGGAGGTGGACGAGGTACGGCGTGTCGCCGCCCTTGCGCACATCGTCGGCAACCCGAGGGATCACCCAGGCGGTCGCCTCGGCGAACCGCTCGGTCACCACGGTGCTGGGTGCCTGCTTGTCGGTCATGGCGCACCTCCGTTCGTTGGAACCGGCACGACAGGAGCCGGCGGGCTCTGGAAGCCCCGCGGGCTCACTCGTGTGTGGGGTCCGCGCCCCACATCGCCGAGGGTAACCCGAGGGTGTGACCGCGCCGCTCGGCCTTCAGCGGCCGGCGAGGCCCTCGAGCGCGTCGGGGAACCGCTTGCCGGCGACCTCGTCGCTCAGGCCGAGGTCCTCGATCGCGGCGAGCGTCGTCGCGTCGAGGGTGACCCTGAGCGCGCCGACGTTCTCGGCGAGCCGATCGGCGCGCCGCGTGCCCGGGATCGGCACCATGTGGTCACCCTGCGCGAGCACCCACGCGAGCGCGAGTTGCCCCGGGGTGCACCCGAGGCCGGCGGCGACGCCGGCGAACCGCTCGGCCAGCGACCGGTTCGCCGCGAGGTTGTCACCGCTGAAGCGCGGCATGACCCGTCGGAAGTCGCCCTCGGGGATGGCCTCCAGCGTCGCGGTGAGCAGGCCGCGGCCGAGCGGGCTGAACGGCACGAAGCCGATGCCCAGCTCGGTGAGCGTGCCGAGCAGCTCGTCCTCGGCCCAGCGGGTCACGAGCGAGTACTCGCTCTGGATGGCGGCGATCGGGTGCACGGCGTGGGCGCGTCGGATGGTCGCGGGCGCCGCCTCGGACAGGCCGAGGTGGCGCACCTTGCCGGCGGCCACGAGCTCGGCCATCGCGCCGACCGTCTCCTCGATCGGAACGTTCGGGTCGATGCGGTGCGCGTAGTAGAGGTCGATGGTGTCGATGCCGAGGCGCAGCAGCGACGCGTCGCACGCGGACCGCACGTACTCGGCGTCGCCGCGGATCACCGGGGCCTCGGCGCCCGGCGGCGCGGTGAAGCCGAACTTCGTGGCGATGACGACCTCGTCGCGCACGGGTCGCAGCACCTCGCCGACCAGCGTCTCGTTGTGGCCGAGCCCGTAGACGTCGGCGGTGTCGAAGAAGTCGACGCCGAGGTCGAGCGCCGCGGCGAGCGTGCTGCGGCTCTCGTCGTCGTCGGCCGCGCCGTAGGTACCCGACAGCGACATGCACCCGAAGCCGAGCGCCGAGACCTCGAGGTCTCCCAACCGTCGACGTGCGAGCTCCACCACGACCACCTCCGGGGCGCGACCCTAGGCGACCCCGCGCGGTTCAGTCGCGGCGCGGCCGCCGGGGCAGGAACCCCGAGGTGCGCGCCACGTACTCGCCGTACCCGGGACGGGTGCGGGCCATCCCACGCTCGAGCATCGGCTTGCCCGACACCCGGGTGAGCAGGACCGTCATCACCACCGGCGACGCGATGGTCAACCAGGCCCATCCCCCGGCCGCCGAGATGAGGAAGATCCCCCACCACACGGTCGCGTCGCCGAAGTAGTTCGGGTGACGGGTCCAGGCCCACAGCCCGTGGTCGAGCACGCGGCCCCGGTTGGCCGGGTCACGCCGGAAGCGAGCGAGCTGCGCGTCGCCGATCGCCTCGAACCCGAAGCCCACCGACCACACGATGACCCCGAGCACCTGCAGCGCGCGCAGCGGTTGGCCCGCACGCAGGCCGACCGTGACCGGCAGCGACACGAAGGCCAACAGCGCGGCCTGCAGCCCGTAGACCGCCTTTAGCGAGTAGGCGACCTCGCGGCCCTCGGGGGCCCGACGCATGATGAGCACGTAGCGCGGGTCCTCGCCCTCACCCCGGCTGCGCCACGCGAGGTGCACGGCGAGGCGCACGCCCCACACCGACACCGTGACGAGGAGGAGCGCGCGCTGGGTCGTCTCCCCGATCCCGGCCGCACCGGTGGCCACGAACCCGACCACCGCGACCGCCACGAAGCCGAGCGGCCAGAACACGTCGATGTCCCGGTACCGGCGGCGGATCCGACCGACCACGAAGGCCACCGTGACCACGGCGACCACGGCGAGCAGGCTGAGGAGGATCGCGGCGAGCACCGCGAGAGCGTAGGGCGCCGGCCGCGGGCTCGCGTGGTTGCGCCGGGTCGGACGCAGCGATCGGCAAGACTCCCGCCGTGACCGCACTCGGGTGGCTGGCCGTCGCCGGCGTGGGCATCGCCCTCATCGTGTGGGGGGCCGAGACCTTCGCCGAGCACCTCTCGGTCGCTGCGGTGCGCCTCGGTGTGAGCACCTTCGCACTCGCGCTCCTCCTCGCCGGCGCCGAGCCGGAGGAGCTCGCCACGAGCGTCACCGCGGCGCTGCGACACGCGCCCGGCATCGCGCTCGGCAACGTCGTCGGGACGAACATTGCGATCTGCCTCGTCGCCATCGGCGTCGGCGCGTGCATCGCACCGCTCCCGTTCGGCCGCGCGGTGCGCCGCTACGCGATCGCCGGTCTGCCCCTCGGGGCCCTCGCCGCTGCGCTCGCATGGAACGGCCACCTAGGCCGTCCGGCGGGCGCAGTGCTCGTCGGCGCGTACCTCGTGTTCGTCGCGACGATCTGGCGGATCGAACGTCGGCCACCCGCGCTCGGCGAGACCGGGGAGATCGAGGTCGCGGCGGCCGAGCACGCGGCCGAGCCCCGGAGCCGAGTCGGCCGGGAGCTCGGGCTCGTGCTGCTCGGCATCGCGGCGATGGCGACCGGAGCGGTGGCGCTCGTCGAGGGGGCCCGACGCCTCGCCGGCGGCGAGGCCGCCCAGACCCGCATCGGGCTGACCGTGGTCGGCTTCGCCACCGCGTTCGAGTTGGTCGTCCTCGTGTGGTCCGCCTCGCGACGGGGTATCTCGGAAGCCGCGGTGGCCGCGGTGATCGGCTCCTTCGCGTACAACGTCACGATGACGCTCGGGGCCGGTGCGCTCGCGCATCCACTCCGCGTCGTCGACGCTGCGGCACTGCACCCGGCCTGGCTCGTGATGCTCGGCTGCCTGCTCGCCGTGCTCGTGGCGGGCCGGCGCGGGGCCATCCGGCGCCCGGCGGGCATCGCCCTCCTCGGGGCGTACCCGGTGTTCGTGGTGCTCGCGCTCACGGTGCGCTGAGACCCCGCGCACATGCCCGTCCGGGTACGGTGCCGAGGTGGCCGCCCGACTCATCTACGACGGTGACTGCGCGTTCTGCACGCGCAGCGCGCACGGGATCGCGGCGCTCTGGGTGCCCGGCACGGCGGTCGCCGTGCCGTCCAGCGCCCTCGCCGACGAGGACCTCGAGGCACTGGGGCTGACCCGGGCCGATGTGGACGCGGCGGCCTGGTGGGTCGATGAGGCGGGCCGCCGGGCGTCCGGTGACCGCGCGGTGGCCGCGGCGCTGCGCATCGCCCCCGGTTGGCCGGGCCTGCTCGGTCGGGCCATCGCCGCACCCCCGCTGCGGTGGCTCGCGCCGACCGGCTACCGGATGGTGGCCCGC
The DNA here is from genome assembly GCA_046075855.1 of Actinomycetes bacterium. GTDB lineage: Bacteria > Actinomycetota > Acidimicrobiia > IMCC26256 > IMCC26256 > IMCC26256. The sequence continues at coordinate 33,185 of JBJTQX010000125.1, read as the reverse complement.
AACCGCCACCGCCTCCCGGGCGGCACGCGGGCCTGCGCCGCACCGGACCGCATCGCCTGAGACCCCGGGCGCCCGGCGGTACCGTCAGGCCGTGACGAACCCGCCCGCCGCCGAACCGCAATCCGCCGCCGGGCGCGCCGCGGTCGTCGGGGTCGCCACTGCGGCGGGCGCGGCGGTGCTCTGGGGTATGGGCAACGTCGCGACCCATGCGGTGCTCGACACGGGCATCTCGGTCGCCGCGTTCACGCTCATCGAGATCGGCACGAGCATCGTGTTCCTCGCGGTCGTCGCCCGGATCCTGAGGGTCCCGTGGCTCTCGATCCGCCGCCACGCGCGCATCGGCGCGCTCGGCATCCTCGAACCGGGCCTGACCTACCTCGTCATGAACTGGGGCCTCGCGCACACCTCGGTCGTGCACGCATCGCTCATCGGCGCGACGGAGCCACTGCTCATCGCGCTCCTCGCGTGGGTGCTCATCCGATCGCCCCTCCCCCGCCGCCTGTTCCTCCCCATGGGGACGGCCCTCATCGGCACGGTGCTCGTCGTGACCACCAACGCCGATGCGAGTGGGGCCCACTGGCTCGGTGACGCGGCCGTCGCACTCGGGTTCGTGTTCGCCTCGCTCTACGCGGTGGGGAGCGCCTCAGTGGTCGCCGACCACCCCCCACTCGCGGTCACCCTGCTGCAGCAACTGTTCGCGTACGCGGTCATCGCACCACCGCTCCTCGTCGTGTGCGCGGTGAGCGGGGTCGGCACGTCGACCTCCGGTCTCGCGTGGGCCGCCGTGCCGGTCATCGGCATCGCCACGTCGTCCCTGACCTTCTGGCTCTACCTCACCTCGCTCCGCCACGTGAGCCCCGGCACGACGGCCCAGTTCCTCGCGCTCATCCCGATCACCGGCTTCCTCGGCGCCGTGCTCATCCTCGGCGAGGAGGCCTCGACCGGTGCGTTCATCGGCGCGGCGATCGTCCTCGTGTCGCTGCTCACCATCGCCCGGATGGAGCACCGGGCCGAGGTCGAGGCGGCGCAGGCCGTCACCGCCTGACCCGTCGCGCGCTCAGGCGTCGGGGCACCAGTTGCCGTGGAAGCCCGCGGGCACCCGGGCCGGCAGGTGCACGGTGGCGACCGGGTCGCCGGCGATGTCCTGCGCGTCGAGCACGACGAGGTCGGAGCGATCCGCGGCCCGGTCGAGTCGCAGCGCCACGACCCACCCGTCGTCCTCGGCCGCCCCGGCGCGGCGAGGTACGAACACGGCCTCGCCGAACCCGAAGCCCGCGCCCTCGTCCCGGACCTCCTGCGTGCCCGTCTCGAGGTCGTACCGGATGATGCCGCCCTGCTCGAACCCGGACCGCAGGCCGGCCACGTAGCCGTAGCGGTGCGGCTGCCCGGTGAGCCGCTCGTCGATCCGGGGGAACTCGACCGCGCGGTCGTCGAGCCGGGTCGTGCTCGTGCGGCCGGTGGCCGGATCCGCGATCCAGCGCTCGAGCACCGGCGGTCCCTCGAGCGGGCCGCGCTGCTCGGTGGCGAACATGCGCGGGTGCCGCACCACGTCGATCAGCACGCGGCCGTCGGGGAGGTCGTGGGCGTTGAGCGGGTGGAACACGTAGCAGGAGTCGGTCTCGCACCACGCGATGTCCTCGGCCGACCCGTCGCGGGGCAGCAGACCCAGGCGCGGCACGTACCCGTCGTTCCAGCGGTACGGCAGCGGCGAACCGGCCGATGCGGCCTCGAGGTCGAAGGTGCAGGGCAGGTCGTAGATCACCGCGTACCGCTCGGTGAGCGACATGTCGTGGACCATCGGCGCGCCCGGCAGCGGGATGTCGACGGTGTGGCGCACACGGCCGTCGGTGCCGACCACGAGGTACTGCACCTGGTTGCCCCAGCCCCAGTAGTAGACGACCGCGTGCAGCTCCCCGGTGCGGGGATCGCGCTTGGGGTGCGCGGTGAACGCGTACGGCAGGGTCCCATCGAAGCTCGAGACCTGCACCGTGTCGAGCTCGTACCCGAGTTCGACCGGCGGGCTGCCGGCCTCCACGATCGCGAAGGTCCGCCCCGCGTGGGCGACCACGCTCGTGTTGGCGCTGAACGCCGGGTGCCCGTCGGGCCACTGACTCGGACACGGGTCACCGCCGAGGACCGCGGTGACGTCCGGGGTGCGCACGTAGCGGTTCCGGTACCACTCGGCCCGTCCGTCGCGCAGCCGGATGCCGTGCACCATGCCGCTCCCCAAGAACCAGTGGTGCGTGGCCTCGTCGACCGGCCCGGCCGGGTTCGGCCCGTTGCGCAGGTAACGACCCACGAGCTCGGCGGGGAGGGTGCCGGTGACCTCGAGGTCGACGGCGGTGACCTCCTCGCGCACCGGGGCGAACTCGCCGTGCAGGAACGGGTGGGCGGTGGCGGTCATGGTGCGCTCCGGGCTCGGGGGATCCCCATCGTGACGGTCGGCGGCGGGTCGGTCAACCGGACGCGGCCGGGGTGGCGTTGAGCACGTGGCGCTGGATGCGCCGGCTCGCTACGAACCCGAGCAACCCGACGAGGGCCACGCAGGCGAGGGCGCCCTTGAGCGCCCGGATCTGGGCGTCCCGGTACTCCGCGAGCAATGCCTGCGCGTCGCTCGTCGGCACCCCGGCGGCCTGGAGCGCGGCGCGGGCCTCGGCCTCGGAGACGAACGCGACACCGCCGGAGACCCGTTCCTGCACCTGCTGCTGCACGCTCGGCGAGATCTCGGGCGAGGCCGCGACCGCGTGGCCGAAGGCGGTGGACAACCCGGAGAGCAGGATGGCGCCGACCACCGCGGTGCCCAGCGACGCCCCGAGGTTCTGCGCGGTCCCCTGCAGCCCCCCGACCTCGTTGCTGCGCGAGACGTCGACCGAGGACTGCAGCACGTTGCCGATCTGCGAGAGGCACAGTCCGAGGCCGAGCCCGATGACGCCCATGGCGATGGCGAAGGGCACGCGGTCGAGCCGGAGGTCCACCGTGCCCACGCACCCGATCACCCCGACGACCACCACGGCCACCCCGACGCGCACGAGGGTGCGCGGCGGGACGCGGCTGGCGAGTGCCGCACCGCCGAACGACGCGACGAAGAGCGCGATGGACAGCGGGAGGATCCGCAGCCCCGCGTCGAGCGCGTCGAACCCGAGGACCAGCTGCAGGTAGAGCGGCAGCACGAAGAAGAGGCCGCCGATCGTGAACTGCTGCACGGTGAGGGTCGCCAGCCCGTCGGCCAGCGACCCGATGCGCAGCATCGCCGGGTCCAGCAGGGCACCGCCCCGGGCCTGGGCCCGATGCTCCCACGCGAGGAAGGCCCACACCCCGAAGATGCCGGCGATCACGAGCGGCAGGGTCGGGGCGAAGCCGAGCACCGTGAACGGCACGTCGCGGGGTCGGACCCAGCCCCACTCCCCCGCCTTGACGAGCGAGATGACGATCGTGCCGAACGCGACGGCCGAGAGCCCCACGCCGACGAGGTCGAAGCGGCCCGACTCGGTCGGGCGCGGACCTGCGGCGATGCGCCGCGACACCGCGATCACCGCGAGGCAGATCACGACCTCGGCCGCGAACACGTAGCGCCAGGACAGGTAGGTGGTCATGTAGCCGCCGATAACCGGTCCGGCCGCCGCGGCCGCGCCCGCGACGCCGCCGAGGATGCCGAACCCGATGGCCCGGTCGCGTCCGGTGTAGTTGGCGGCGGTGAGCGCGGCGATCGCCGGGATGACGAGCACCGCGCCGAGGCCCTCCACCACCGACCAGCCCGCGAACAACATCGGGAAGTTGACGGCCAGCGCGGTGGTGCCCGAGCCGATCGCGTAGATGACGAGGCCGATGCGGAAGGTGCGCAGCCGGCCGAGCCGGTTGCCGATCCCCGCGCCCGCGAGCATGAACGCAGCCATGACGAGCGTGAAGCACGCGATGGCCAGCTGCATGTCGGCCACGGTCGTGTGCAGGTCCTTCACCACGGTGCTGATGGACACGTTCATGACGGTGCTGTCGAGCACCATGACGAACTGCGCCGCCGCGAGCACGAGCATGGGCAGCCAGTGGGCGAGCCCCCGGCGGTCGGTCGTCGTCGACGCAGTCGCGCTCACGACCGCTCCGCGAGCCACGGAGCCAGCGTCGTCGGGTCGATGCCCCGCCAGATGGCGGCGAGGCGGTCGTTGGCCTCCCCGTACCGGGCGCCGACCTCGGGGTCCAGCGACCAGTCGGCCTTCGGCATCGGGCGTCCGTTCACCCGGTAGTAGGCGCTGCGCAGCCGGGTCTTGAACTCCGGGTGCCGTCGCAGGAACGGCTCGAGACGGTTGTTGAACCCGAGCGCGAAGGCCTGCAACCGCCGACCCTTGAACATCACCGACGGGTTCTCGTGCGGGAGCTCGACCCCACGGAACGGGGCCGGGTCGAGCCCGAGCCACGGGGCGAGTGACGCGAGCACGTCGCCGGTGCGCCGGGTGAGATCCTCGAACGCCACGAGCCGAACGTCGAAGGCCTCCTGCCAGGCCGGGATGAAGTCGGCGTACAGGCCGCCGAGCACCCCGATCCACGGGTCCTCGGCCCGGTCGCGCAGCGCGTCCGCACCGAGCGGGGCCGATCGCGCCACGTACTCCTCGAGCGTCATGGTCTCCGGGATGCGCAGGCGCGCCTGCTGGGCCCGGAAGTACGAGCGCAGCCGACCCACCGGCTCGCGCACGGTGAGGAGCACCTTCGGACGGCCGAGCGCGGCGCGCACCGCATCGATGACCGGTGCGCCCCCGTAGACGTAGGCCGGGGTCGCCTCCATGCGCACGACCGCTCGCTCGGTGCCGGCGAAGAGTCGCTCGTAGCCGTCGATGGGCTCGAGCGTCTCGCCGTACCGGACCGGGAGGAAGTACTCGGTCTCCTTCACGCTCGACGCGCCCACGTCGGGGTGGCGGGCGAGGAGCGCGAACAGCGAGGTGGTACCGGTCTTCGGGAACCCAGCGAGCAGCAGGTTCGGCAGGGTCTCGGCGGACACGGGTCCCGACGCTAGCGCCGCGACACCGACCGTCGGCGCGGCCTCAGGCGAGCCGCCGCAGCACCGCCTCGGCGTACCGGTCCGCAGCGCCTGGCGCGTGGTCGAGGAACAGCGACGGCTCGTTCGCCTCCACCTCGAGCAGCAGCGGCTCACCGCCATCGCCCTCGACGAGGTCGATGCGCGCGTACGTCGGCGGATCGGTCACCGGCAGCAGCGCGAGCACCCGGCGGGCCGCGTCGAGTTCGACCGCGGTCGCCGACCGGGGCGAGATGTCCTCGGCCGCGTAGAGGTCGCCCACGACCTCCCGCACGCCGCCGCGCAGGATCGGCCCCTTGCGGATGGCGTGGCTCGGCACGCCGTCGAAGCAGATCACCGCGGTCTCGCCCCGGCGGTCGACGCTCGCGACGTAGGGCTGGACGACCACGTCGCGCCCCGCGGCCAGCAGCCGCTCGGCGTGCGCGACCGCGTCCGCTCGCCGCTCGTTCGGGTGGCGCTCGGTGTCACGGGAGCCGGCCGACACCGCGGGTTTCACCACGAGTTCGTCGGCCTCGGGCAGGTGGACCGGCTCGCCCGGGTGGATGAGCGTCGTCGGGATGACCGGTGCGCCCCGGGCCGCGAGCTCCGCGAGGTAGTGCTTGTCGGAGCACCACCGCAGCACCACCGGATCGTTCACGAGCCGCGACACGCCGGCGACCGCGTCGATCCAGGCCAGGTACTCGCCGAGCCGCTGGGTGTAGTCCCAGGGTGACCGCACGAGGACGAGCCGGAACCGCGACCAGTCGACGCCGGGGTCGTGCCAGTCGACGGTCTCGGTCGTGGCGCCCCGGGCCTAGAGCGCGGTCCGGGTCGGCCCGAGATCCTCGTCGTGGGCCCGGGCCACCGCGGCGGTCACGATGGCGACGTCGACGGGCACGTCGCGCATCTTCGCACCCGGGCCGCGGTTGGGGGCGGTCAGCGCCCCGGTGGCAGGCTGCGGCCCGTGAGCGTGCGCATCCATCCGGTGGACTCCCTCGCCAGTCTCCTCGAGCTCGAGGTCGTGAAGCCCGACGCCTTCCTCGGTGCCGGGCCGAACCTCGGGTGGGGTCGCATCTACGGCGGTCAGGTGGTCTCGCAGGCGCTGCGCGCCGCGGGCCTCACGGTGGACGCTCCCCACCGGGTGCACTCGTTCCACGCGTACTTCGTGCGGGCCGGGGTCGAGACGGAGCCGGTGCTCTACGAGGTGGAGCGCGTGCGCGACGGTCGGTCGTTCACCACCCGTCAGGTCGTCGCGTACCAGGCGGGCGGCGCGATCCTCAACCTCATCGCATCGTTCCAAGCCGACGAGGCGGGCGAGGAGGTGCAGTCCCGACCGTTCCCGACCGAGACCCCCGGACCACTCGGCCTCGAGTCGATGCCGACCGACCTCTTCTTCGACCACCGCTTCGTGCGGCACGGCAACGACCCGGCGCCGAGAGCGACCTCGTGGCTGCGGGTCACCGGTGAGCTCGGCGACGACCCCATGGTGCATGCGTGCGCGCTGGCCTACCTGTCCGACGAGGACCTCCTCGGCGTCGCGCTGCTCCCCCACTCCCTCGCCGGGAACTGGGAGGCGATGATGAACGCGAGCCTCGATCACGCCGTCTGGTTCCACCGGCCCGTGCGGGCCGACCAGTGGCTGCTCTTCGACCTCGAGGGCAGCGGCATCGCCGGCGCGCGCGGCCACGCCATCGCCCGGGTGTTCACCGAGGACGGGCTCCACGTGGCGACCGTGGCCCAGGAGGGCCTGGGCCGGGCCCGGCGCAGCTGACCCGCGCCGGGGGGCTCACCCGAAGATGTCCCGCCTCGGCTCGTCCGTGTAGACCGGCGCGCGGCCCTGGTCGAAGGCCCGGATGGCTTCCGGCAGGTTCTCAGTGAACCCCATCATGAGCTGGTTGCGGTCCTCGAACTCGATGGCCGCCTCGAGGCTCGCGTTCTCGAGGTTCGCCCAGATGACGTCCTTGGTCATCTCGAGCCCGTACGGCGAGAACTCGGCCATCCGCGCCGCGACCTCGAGCACGGCGGGCAGGAGTTCCTCGTCGGGCAGCACCCGGGACACGAGCCCCATGCGCAGAGCCTCGTCCGCGTCGATGCGCCGGCCGGTGAGGAGCAGGTCGTTGGCGTGCGCCGCGCCGATGAGCCGAGGCAGGAGCCAGGACGCCGCGAGCTCCGCACTCGTGAGCCCGTTGACGATCCCGGTCGCGTTGAAGGTGGCGCTCCGGGCTGCGAATCGCAGCTCGGGACCGAGGGCGAGGCACATGCCCCCGCCGTAGGCCGGGCCGTTGACCGCGCAGATGACCGGCTGCGGGATGCGCCGGATCGTGAGGATGAGCCTCGAGTAGTAGCGCATCGACCGCTGGGCGATCCGGCCCACCGTGAGGCCGTCGATGTTCGGGATGATCCCGTAGTCCTTGAGGTCGAGGCCCGAGCAGAACGCCCGGCCCGCCCCCGTGAGCACCACCACGCTCACCGAGTTGTCCTCGCCGACCCGTCGGAGCGCGTCGTCGAGGGCCACGACGAGCTCGATCGACATCGCGTTGAGCCGCTCGGGTCGGTTCAGGGTCACGACCGCGGTCCGGGGCTGCGGTCGCTCGACGGTGACGAGGTCGGTCGGTTCGCTGGGCATCGGGCTCCTCCGGGCGCGGGTCGGGCGGCGCCGATCATGCCCCGGCCTGCCACCATCCGCACGCTCCGGTACGGGAGAATGCCGTCCCATGCCCGACGAGCCCACCGCCGAGCCGACCACGCGCGCCCGCGCCCGGGCGCGGTTCAAGGTTCCCTACGAGCCGGGCATCGACGGGCTGCGCGCCATCGCCGTCACCTCGGTGCTGCTCTACCACCACTCCAAGGACGCGTTCAGCCCGAAGGTGCCGGGCGGGTTCTTCGGGGTGGAGGTGTTCTTCGTCATCAGCGGGTACCTCATCACCGCGCTGCTCCTCGCCGAGTACCGCAACCGCCAGCACATCGCGCTCGGGCAGTTCTACCTGCGCCGGGCCCGTCGCCTGCTCCCTGCGCTGTTCCTCATGCTCGCGGTGGTCGGGCTCTACTCGGTGCTGTTCCTGCCCGACGAGGTCCACACGCTGCGCGGCGACACCTTCGGAGCGCTCGCGTACATCCAGAACTGGTGGCAGATCTACGCGGGGCGCTCGTACTTCGCCCAGACCGGGCGTCCCCCGCTGCTCCAGCACCTGTGGTCGCTCGCGGTCGAGGAACAGTTCTACCTGGTGTGGCCGCTGATCTTCGCGGGGCTGCTCCGGATCTGGGGTCGCCGCCCGAACCGCATCCTCTGGGCGATCGTCGGCGGCGCGCTCGCGTCGACCCTCCTCATGTGGATCCTGTTCCCCGGGGACCCGCTGCGGGCGAGCCGCGTGTACTACGGCACCGACACCCGCGCCTCCGGCCTGCTGCTCGGCGCAGCGCTCGCCATGGTCTGGGCACCCTGGCGCCTCACCCCGCGCATCACCGTCGCTGGGCGGGCGGTCCTCGACCTCATGGGCGCGGTCGGGCTGGCCGTGATCCTGCTGTTCCTCTTCGAGGTGCCCGACGACGCGACCTGGATCTACCGGGGCGGGTTCCTGCTGCTCGGTCTCGCGACGCTGCTCGTGATCGCAGCCACGGTGCACCCGGGAGCCGACGTCGGCCGGGTGCTCGGGGTCCGCCCGCTCGTCTGGGTCGGCCTCCGCTCGTACTCGCTCTACGTCTGGCACTGGCCGATCTACCAGATCACCCGTCCTGACCTCGACGTGCCGTTGCACGGGTACGCGCTGCTCGCGCTGCGACTCGGCCTCACCGTCGTCGTCGCCGAGCTCTCCTTCCGGTTCGTCGAGACCCCGATCCGGCAGGGCGCGCTGTCCCGCGCCTGGCGGACCATGCGGGCGGGTGCACTGGCCCCGGCGACGCGCCAACGGGCGACCGCGATCCTCGCGGGCAGCGCGGTGCTCCTGCTCGTCGTCGGCGTCGGCTTTGCCGGGGCCAAGGAGCCGCCGCCGCCCGAGGAGTTCCGCGGCCGCACCTCGTTCAGCGGCGTCGTCGGTGGGACCGGCACGACCGGCGCCACCGGGGCGACCGGCGCCACCGGCGTGACCGGACCGTCCGGGACCACCGGCACCCCTCCGCCCCCGACCCCACCCCCGGTCCCCACCCGGATCGCCGTGGGCGACTCGGTCATGCTCGGCGCCGCGAACAGCCTCGGCCAGGTGTTCCCGGGCATCGTCGTGAACGCGGCCGTGAGCCGGCAGTTCGGCAACGTCGCGGACGTGATCGGACAGCTCCACGCCGGCGGTTACGGCCGCGACCTCACCGTCGTGCACACCGGGACCAACGGGTCGATCAACGCGGACCGCTACACCCAGCTGCTGCGCGAACTCGCCGACGTGCGGTGCGTGGTCGTGCTGAACCTCAAGGTCCCCCGGTCCTGGGAGAAGCCGAACAACCGGGTGCTCGAGGATGTCACCCGTAACTTCCCGAACGCGGTGGTCGTGAACTGGAACGGGATCTCCGTGCAGCACCCCGAGTGGTTCTACGGGGACGGCATCCACCTCAACTCGGTCGGTCGACCCGCCTACGCGCAGATCATCGCCAGCGTCGCGCCCACCTGCGGTCGCTAGACCGCAGGGCCACGATCACTCGGGACGCACCCCGAGACCGATCGGGCACGCCACGCCGGTGCCGCCGAGGCCGCAGTACCCGCCGGGATTCTTGGAGAGGTACTGCTGGTGGTACCCCTCGGCGAAGTAGAACGGCGGGGCGTCGAGGATCTCGGTGGTGATGCGCCCGAGACCGGCGGCGTCGAGCATGCGCTGGTACACCGCCCGCGACGACTCCGCCGCCTCGCGCTGGGCCGACGAGGTCGCGTAGACGCCGGATCGGTACTGGGTGCCCACGTCGTTGCCCTGCCGCATCCCCTGGGTCGGGTCGTGCGACTCCCAGAACACCCGCAGCAGTTCCTCGTAGGAGGTGGTGGCCGGGTCGAACACCACGCGCACGACCTCGTTGTGCCCGGTCCGACCCGAGCAGACCTCCTCGTAGGTCGGGTTCGGCGTCTCGCCACCGGCGTACCCGACCGCGGTCACCCAGACCCCCGGGCTCCGCCAGAACGCGCGCTCCGCGCCCCAGAAGCACCCGAGGCCGAACATCGCGACCTCGTACCCGTCGGGGTAGGGCGGGGTGAGCGACCGACCGCTCACGTGGTGGGTCTCACGCACCGCCATCGCCGTCTCGCGACCGGGCAGCGCGGTCCCCGGTTCGGGCATCCGTACCTTGTCCTGCCGGCTCCCGAAGAACACTGCGTCCCTCCCCACCCGTGGTCCGGCGCCCGGTGCGCCGCCCCGCCCACGGTACCGGGACGCCTCTCCGGTCGCCGCCTCGCGCGGCCGGGTTCGCGCGGGTTCAGTTGTGGGTCGGGTCCTCGGGGAATCCCGCGAACATCGCGACGGCTCCCGGTTGGCGCCGCAGCACCGATCGCCAGAGGGCCTCGGGACGATCCGACCACAGGTCACCCGGATCGGCGTCGAGGACGAACCACGAGCCCGTCGCGACCTCGGCGTCGAGCTGCCCCGGCCCCCAGCCGGCGTACCCCGCGTAGACCCGCAGCGCCACGAGGACGCCCTCGGCCGAGGCCGGTGCCGCATCGAGGTCGATGGTCACGAGGTCGTCGGACACCGCCCGTCCGAACGGCGCCGGATCCACGCACGGATGGCGCAGACGCCCGAGTGCGATCGCCGCGTCGGCCTCCACCGGCCCGCCCGAGAACAGCACGGGCGGCGCGACGGCGTACCCCGACCAGGTCGGGAGCGCCTCGGCCACCGGCAGTTCGAGCGGCCGATCCAGCACCACCCCGATCGCGCCCTCGGGTCCGTGCTCGAGGAGGAGCACCACGGTGCGGCGGAAGTTCGGGTCCTCGAGCTCGGGGGTCGCGACGATGAGACGGCCCGTGAGGGAGGTGCCCGGCATGGGCACCATCGTCCCACGGCCCCGGAGGGCTCAGGACCACGCGCCCGGCCGGTAGGTTCGCCCCCGTGGGGACGACGCGTCTGCGACGGAAGGTCTACGAGGCCGAGCTGTACCGGCTCCAGACCGAGCTCGTGGCGATGCAGGAGTGGGTGCGGGCCACCGGCGCCCGGGTCGCCGTCGTGTTCGAGGGCCGGGACGCCGCAGGCAAGGGCGGCGCCATCTCGCGCATCACCGATCACTTCAACCCCCGGGTCGTGCGGGTCGCGGCGCTCCCCACGCCGAGCGACCGCGAGCGGACCGAGTGGTACTTCCAGCGCTACGTCGAGCACCTCCCGGCGGGCGGCGAGATCGTGCTCTTCGACCGGTCCTGGTACAACCGTGCCGGCGTCGAGCGGGTGTTCGGCTTCTGCACGACCGAGCAGTACCAGCGCTTCCTGCGCCAGACCCCGGTGTTCGAGGAGATGCTCATCGAGGACGGGATCATCCTCGTGAAGTACTGGTTCTCGGTGAGCGACGAGGAGCAGGAGCGGCGGTTCGAGGCCCGCATCCACGATCCGCTCAAGCGGTGGAAGCTCAGCCCGGTCGACCTCGCGTCGCGGGCCCACTGGGTGGACTACTCGCGGGCCAAGGACGCGATGTTCGTCCACACCGACACCGAGCGCAGCCCGTGGTGGGTCGTCGAGGCGGACGACAAGCGGAGCGCCCGCATCAACTGCATCAGCCACCTGCTGTCGATGGTCCCCTACACCGATGTCCTCGCGGCCGACGTGCACCTCCCGCCCCGACAGCCCGAGGCGGGGTACGTGCGCCCCGACGCCGCGACGCAGCGGTACGTCCCCGACGTCGCGGCCACGCTCGACGACCGGTCGGCGTGAGCGATCCCACCACCTACCCGCCGGACCGGCACCTGCTGCGCAGCCTCCACTACGAGGTCGAGCACCGGCCCGACCTCACGAGCACCGCGCGCCTGCCCGTGCGCGCCCACCTCCGCAGCGCGCACGGCACCGTCGAACCGGGTGCGCTCGCCACGCTCGTCGACGCGACCGGCGGTGGTCTCGCCGCGCTCGCCGCACACCCGGGGTGGATCGCGACCGCCGACCTCACGCTCCACCTGCTCGGACCCGTGCGGGCCGACGAGGTCCTCGCGCACGGTCGGGTCGTCCGGCGGGGCCGGACCACGGTGGTCATCGGGGTCGACCTCGTCGACGGCCCGGGACGCACCGTGGGCACCGCGACGATGTCCTTCGCCGTGCTCGAGCGCCGCGACGGCAACCCGGTGATGGAGCTCCCGGCCGAGGCGGTGCGCCACCGCTTCGAGCCGATCGGGTCCGACGCCCCATCGGTACCGCTCCTCGAGGAGATCGGGCTGCGGACCGACGACCCCACGAGGGCCGTCACCCGCGCCCCGATGACGCCGTTCGTGGTGAACACGCTCGGTGCGATGCAGGGCGGGGCGGTGGCCACGCTCGTGGCCGGAGCCGCGGCGATCGCCGGCGCCGGGACGCTCGGCACCGCCTGCGAGTGCGTCGACCTCGAGCTCAACTACCTCGCCCTCGGCCGAGTCGGACCGATCGCCGCCGAGGCGACGGTGGTGCGGACCGGTGCGGGGTGGGCGCTCACCGAGATCGCGGTGCGCGACGAGGGCAACGCGGACCGGCCCATGACGCTGGCCCGAGCCGTGGTGGTGCGTCCGTGAACGGCCCGGACCTCCACGACCCGGACGCAGGACGCGCGGTGGCCCGGTGGATGGCGGTGACGCTCCGCGAGATCACCGCACCGGGAGGGCCGGTCACGATCATCGGCGAGGCCCCGATGCCCGAGCGGGTGCGCGACGCGCACGGCGCCGTGCACTCGGGCGTGCTCACTGCGATCGCCGACGTCGCGGGCGGGATCGCCTGCGGGCTCGCGTCGCTCCCCCGCTGGATCGTGTCGACGGACCTCATGGTCTCCCGACTCCGCACCACCGTGGTCGGGCCGGTGCACGTGCGCGCCGAGGTGGTCCGCGTCGGGCGCAACGCCGCGGTCGCGCGGGTCGCGCTCGGAGATGCCGGCGCCGCGGACGCCCCGCTGCTCACGGGCGCGCTCACCACCTCCCTCCTCGTTCCCGCAGGCGGGCCACCGGACCACGCCCGACCGTTCACCATGGCGCCGCCGCCCGCGGGTCCCGATCCGCTCCCGGGACTCGCTGCGTTCTTCCGGTTGCGGTCGGTCGCCGACGGGATCGAACTCGACCTGGTCGACGAACTCCGGAACCCGTGGGGCATCCTCCACGGGGGCGCGACCGCCGTCCTCGTGGCCGAGGCGGCCGAGCACGCGGTCCGCGACCACCACGACGACGGCGTGCCCCGATCCGCCGGGGACACCGTGCTGCACTACCTCCGTCCGGCCCGGATCGGTCCGGTCGTGGCGACGGGGCACGTGCTCGGGGAACGGCTCGACGGAACCCTCGTCACGGTCTCGCTCCGGGACCTCGGCGATGGGAGCCGCACCACGGCGGAGGCCGTGGTGACCGTCCGACCCCACTGACCCGGCAGTCCGGTACGGTCGCGCTCCATGGGCCGGCGGCACCACACCCCCCGACCGAACCTCCGGGCGGCCTTCCTCATCGTGCTGTGCCGCGTCGTCGTGCGGGTCTTCATGCGCCGGGTGGACGTGACCGGCCGCCACCACGTCCCGCACGGGCGGCCGATGATCCTCATCGCGAACCACTCGAACGGCCTCGCCGACCCGGTGCTGCTCATCGGGGAGCTCGGGTTCTTCCCCCGGTTCCTCGTGGCCGAGTCGATGTGGCGCATCACCGGCCTGCGCGCGCTGCTCGAGTTCGCCATGTGCGTACCGGTCGCCCGACGCCGCGACGCCGGAGACGGCGCCGACATCGCCGGGACGAACGACGCGGCCTTCCGCGTCTGCCACGAGGTGCTCCGCGACGGCGGCCGGGTCGCGATCTTCCCCGAGGGGGGCGTGCCGAACGACCCGCGGCTCACGCTGCCACTCCGCACGGGCACGGCCCGCATCGCGCTGAGCGCGCTCGCCGACGGAACCTGCGAGGACCTCGTCGTCGTCCCGGCCGGCATCACCTACGAGGAGCGCGGGCGCTTCCGCAGCCAGGTCGCGCTCCAGATCGGCGCGCCCATCGAGGTCCGCCCGTTCCTCGAGGCCTACCGGACCGACGAGATCGCCGCGGTGCGCGCGCTCACCGAGGCGTTCGGGGACGGCCTCACCACGGTGACTCGCAGCCACGCGTCCTGGCGCGAGGCCGAGGTCGTGCATGCAGCTGCCGAGGTCGCGGTGCTGAGCGACGCCCCCGATGCGCCCGACGTGTACGCACGTCAGGCCGTGCTCCAGCGCGACCTCGGGACGGCCATCGCCGCGCACGGGGGCGACAGCGGCATGGTCTACAAGGGCCTCGAGGCCCGGATCGACGACCTCCGCGAACGTCTCGAGGCGCTCGGGACCCGGACCCCGGCCGAGGTCGTGCACCTCGACCCCGAGCTGGCCCGCCGTCGGATCTCAGGACTCGCGGCGGCCTCGGCCGTGCTCGCCCCGATCGGTGCCCTCGGGTACGCGCTCAACGCGTTGCCCGCAGCGACCTCCTACGGGCTCGGGCTCCGCATCACCCACCCGGCCTGGAAGGCCACGGCGAAGGGCGGCAGCGCGGTCGTGACCGTGCCGGCGACCTACGCGCTCGAGGCCTGGCTCGCGCACCGACGGTGGGGTCGCCCGGGTGCCGCCGCCGTGCTCGTGGTCGCGCCGATCACCGGGATCGTTGCGATCGGGTGGACCGCGACGCTCGTGGAGCTGCGACGCTCGGTACGCGCGGCGGGCTGGGCCCGCCGACCCGAACCGCTCGCCGCGGCCCGGGCGAGCCGTGACGCCGTGGTCACCGAGGTGACGCGGATCCTCGCGCTCCCCGTCGACGCGAGCCGGGTGCCTCAGGCCTGATCGACCCCGACGCCCGCAGCCTCGGCGAGCTCCTTGGCCACTGCGAGCTGGGCGACGGCGAGCGCGGCCGCCACGACGCCCGCCACCCGGGCCCGCAGCGGGAGCCGCGGGGTGAGGAGCAACGCCGCAGCATCAATCCCGTCGACGAGCGCGGTCATCGAGAGCCAGTTGTGGCCGGTGTCGCGTTCGGCGAGCGCGATGGCCGCCCCGGCGCCGAGGGCGACCTCACGGCCGCCGAGCATGCGGGTGACCGTGGCCGCGGCCGGGGAGTCCGCACCGCGTCCGGCGAGCACCCGGCCTGAGACCCGCGGCACGCCGAGCATGGCCAGTCCGATGCCGACCCGGACCCGGGAGACGTAGATGGCACGTTGGCGGTTGTCCATGGCCGGGCATCCTCGCACCGGACACCCCGGACGCCCCAATCCCGGGTCCGGCCCCCGGTTCACCCGGCCGATGCCGAGCCGTCCGAGTCGTCCGCGGCGAGGCGAGCCGCGAACGGGAGGAGCCGGGGCACGAGGAGGAACCGCGGGTCGAGCCGCAGCGCGACGCCCTCGCACATCATCACGGTCTTCACGAGGAGCGCGAGGTCCGCCGGCAGCCGGAGTCGGTGCCGACGCACGACCGCCATGACCCGGCCGAGCACCTCGGCGACGGGCAGCTCCTCGAGGGGCCGGTGCGCGTAGTCCGCGAGGAGCGCGCCCAGGTCGCGTTCGAGGCGGGGCCGATCCACCTCACGGGTCGCCATCCCGAGCCCGAGCAGCGCGTCGGCCAGGCCGCGCGCATCGGTGGCGACGAGGGCGAGCAGCACCCCGCCGAGCGCGGCGCGGGTCTCGGGCTCGACCCGCCCGGTCATCCCGAAGTCGACGAGCCCCACCGTCCCGTCGGGGGCGACGAACACGTTGCCCGGGTGCGGGTCGGCGTGGAAGAACCCGTCGCCGAAGACCATCGTGAGGTACAGATCGGCGAAGGTCGCGGCCACCACCGTCCGGTCGACGCCCATGCGCTCGAGCGCCGCGAGGTCGTCGATCTTCACGCCCTCCACCCGTGCCTCGGTCAGCACCGAACCACAGGTGTGGCCCCAGTCGATCCTCGGGACCACCACACCCGGCAGCGACGCGACCGCGGCCGCGATGACCTCGGCGTTGCGCCCCTCGAGCCGGTAGTCGCACTCGGCACGCAGCGTTCGGGCGAATCGGTCGGCGAGGCCGCGCACGTCGTACCGGCGGGCCAGCCTCGACACCCGGGCGACGCGGCGTGCGGTGCGGTCCAGCAGGGCGAGGTCGAGGTCGATGGTGTCGAGGACTCCCGGACGTCGGACCTTCACCACCACCGCGGCACCATCGGCCAGCGTCGCGGCGTGGACCTGCCCGATCGAGGCCGCCGCGAGCGGTGTCAGGTCGAAGGACGCGAACGCCGTGGTCGGCCCCGCCCCGAGCCCCGCCGCGACCGCCGCTTCGATCGCCGGGGCCGAGACCACCGGAGCGTGGTCCTGGAGCCGTGCGAGCTCGGCGGCCAGCCGGTCGGGGAGCAGGTCGGGTCGGGTCGAGAGCACCTGCCCGAGCTTGATGAACGTCGGGCCGAGCTGCTCGATGGTGCAGCGGGTCCGCTGCGCGAGTGCAGGACCGCGCGGGCGACGCCGGAGATCGGCGACCGCCCCGAGCAACCCCCGGGCCACGACCGCGAGCACCCGCCGGGCCCGGGCTCGCTCCCGCCGTCGCCGCCCGTGGTCCCGCGGTCGACGAACCATGTCCACAGGGTAGGACCCTCCGGAGCGGAGCGCTCCGGAGGGTCGCGTCTATCCTCCGCCCCGCCGACCGACCAGGAGGACCCCGTGGCCACCGTCTCGCACGACATCAGCATCGATCGCACCCCCGACGAGGTCTGGGCGGTGCTCGGCCAGTTCGGCGGTCTCGAGACCTGGATGCAGGGCGTCGAGTCCTGCGTCGTCGACGGGAAGCACCGCAGCGTCGGGCTCGCCGGCGGCATGACCGCCGAGGAGGACGAGGTCGCCCGCGACGACGCGGCCCGCACCTACTCGTACACCGTGGACGGTTCGGCGATGGGCATCACGACCTGGCTCGCCACCGTCTCGGTCGCGGCCGACGGCGCGGGATCGAAGGCGACCTGGGCGCTCGAGATGGAGCCCGGCGACCTCGCCGAGACCATCGGTGGCGTCTACGCAGGCGCGCTCGGTCAGCTCAAGGCCCACTGCGAGGGCTGAGCCGGCGGGCCCGCCCGGTCAGGAGTACCGGGTCACGTAGCCGCGCCGCCGGAAGGTGCGCAGCATCGCGACGAGGAACCATCCGGCGAGGAGCGCGAGCACGACGGCCCCCGCCGTCCCCACCGCGATGAGCCCCCAATCCAGCGGCTGGCCGTCGACCACCCCGCGCAACGCCTTGAACGCGTAGGTCGTCGGGAGCGCGAGCGCGATCGGTCGGACCGCTGCGGGCAGTGCGTCCACCGGGTAGAAGATGCCCGAGAGCGGCATGAGCACGAACATCACGCCCCACGCGAGCGCCTCCGCCCCGTGCCCGAACCGCAGCACGCAGCCGATGACGAGCAGCGAGATCGCCCAGCCCACCACGAGCAGCACGGCGGCGATCGGTACGAGTGCGAACCCGAGCGTCGCGATGTCGAACGAGAAGAACACGAGGGCCCCGAGCACCATGAGCCCGACGCCCATGATGAGCTTGGCGACACCGAGCAGGACCACTCCCCCGAGGTACTCGAGTTCGGTGATCGGCGTGACCATGAGGTTGAGGAGGTTGCGGGTCCAGGTCTCCTCGAGGAACCCGGTGCTCACCGCGATCTGCGACTGGTAGACGACGTGCCAGAGGATGATGCCCGCGAGCAGGTAACCCGCGGCCTGCTGCCCGCCGGAGGCGGCATCCCGTCCGACGAAGGCCGCGAGTGATCCGAACATGAGGACGTCGACCACCGGCCACAGGGTCACGTCGAACAGCCGGTGCGGCTCCCGCACGAGGACGTAGGCGTTACGTCGGGCCAACGCCCGCATGCGCAGGGCCGAACGGCGCGGCCCCGGGGGCAGCGGACGGGTCGGGTCGTGGACGCGGCTCACCGGAGGAAGTCCGTATGCTGCCCGCCCTCGGGCTCGGGTGCCGGTCGCCCTGCGTCGGCCAGGTGCAGGAAGACACCCTCGAGGTCCTCCCGCTCGAAGCGGGCGGCGATCTCCTCCGGGCGACCGTCGGCCACGACCCGACCCCGGGCGAGGAACAGGACCCGCTCGCTCAGCATCTCGACCTCGCGCATGTCGTGGCTCGTGACGAGCAGCGCCGTGGTGTGGTCCGCGCACAGCTCGAGGATCCCGGACCGCACGCGTTGGGCCACATCCGGATCGAGCGACGCGGTCGGCTCGTCGAGCACGAGCAGGCGGGGCCGGTGGAGGAAGGCCCGCACGATCCCGACGAGCGTGCGCTGGCCCGAGGACAGCTGGGAGCCCATGGCCTCCGCGAGCGGCTCGATGTGGAACCGCTCGAGCCCCTCGGCGATGGCCGGTTGCGGATCGGGGATCCCGTAGATCCGGCCGTACATCGTGAGGTACTCGCGGACCCGCATCTCGCCGGCGAGGGGCAGGTAGCCCGCGGCGAAGCCGATGTGCTCGGCCGCCCGGCTCCGATGCTCGCGCTGGCGCACGCCACAGATCTCGACCTCGCCCGCGTCCGGGGTGATCGCGCCGAGCACCATGAGCAGCGTGGTCGTCTTGCCCGCGCCGTTCGGACCGAGGAGCGCCACGCGCTCCCCCGCACCGACCGTGATGTCCACGCCATCGACCGCTCGGGTGCGCCGGTAGTCCTTCACGAGGCCGCGGGCGGCGAGCACGGGTTGCACGGGACCATCCTCGCAGACCCCGTCGGGCCGGGCACGGCCCGTTCACGGAGCCCACCCGCGGGCGCGTACGCTGCCGCGGTGCCCGACTTCGCCGACGAGTCCACCACCGAGCTCGAGCGCAAGGCCAAGGCGCTCGAGTGGGTCGCGCTCATCGAGGCCATCACCTACTGCGTGCTCTTCTACTTCTGGATCATCCAGCCCAGCGTCCCGGGCAAGGCCATCGCCGGGTTCTTCCACGGCCTCGTGTGGCTGGCCTTCGTGGCCATGACGCTCATGATCACGCCGGAGATCGGTTGGTCCTGGCCCTTCACGATCGTGGCGGTCGTGACCGGGCCGTTCGGGGGTGTGCTCGTCTGGTGGCGCATCACCCGGGGCGGCGTGCCGTACCGGGGTCGCGCGGTCCGCTGACGCCCGGTGGGGCGGAACCGGACGATCCGACGTAGCGTTGTGAACCGGACAGTCGTCGAACCCGAGGTACCCCGTTGCGCATCCGCCCGCTCGTCGCCCTCGCCGCCGTCGCCCTCGTGGGCGGCGCGTGCACGCCGTACCGCTTCCCGTCGGGCGCTGCGCCCCTGCGCTACCGCGATGCGGTGTTCTCGGAGGTGACCCTCACCTCCGACATCCCCTACGGACCGGGCAGCGCGGTGGACCAGGACGGCAACACCGACCTGCTCCGCGCCGACCTCTACGAGCCGACCGGGGACACCCTCGCCGAGCGACCGGCGATCATCTGGGTGCACGGCGGATCGTTCCGCGGAGGCAACAAGACGTCGGGGGAGATCGTCGACGAGGCCACGGTCTTCGCCAAGAAGGGGTTCGTGAACTTCTCCATCTCGTACCGCCTCACCGCGGCGGGCTGCTCGGCGAGCGCGCCCGGCACCCAGTGCGTGGACGAGATCGCCGACGCGATGCACGACGCGCAGGCGGCGGTGCGCTGGGTCCGGGCCAACGCGGCCACCTACCGGGTCGACCCGACGCGCATCGCCATCGGCGGGACCTCGGCCGGCGCCATCGTGGCGATCCAGGTCGCCCTCAACCCGGGCGAGCCCGAGGGTCCGAGCGATCCGGGCCAGTCGAACGCGGTGCGCGCCGCGCTCTCGCTCTCGGGCGCGAACATCATCGGCGGGCCCGACCCGGGCGATGCATCGTTCATCGACTGGCACGGCACGAACGATCCGCTCGTCCCCTACCCGTGGGCCCAGTCCACGGTCACCGCGGCCCGGGCGGCGGGGATCGACGCGTACCTCATCACCTACCCGGGCGAGGGCCACGTGCCCTACAACCACCGCACCGAGATCCACGACCAGACGCGCAACTTCCTCTGGTGGCACATGGACCTCGAGCACGCCGCCCGCTGAGCGGGCGCGGCGGTCAATCTGCGGCGTCGCTCACCCGGACGAGCAGCTTGCCCGTGTGGTCACCGGTGAACAGCCGGTTCAGGGTCTCCGGGGCACGGTCGAGGCCATCGACCACCTCGACCGCGTACCGGATCCGCCCCTCGAGCACGTGCGGGAGCAGCCCCATGACCGCCTCGGGGAACCGGTCCACGTAGTCGAGGAGCAGGAACCCCTCCATGCGCGCCCGCTTCGAGACGAGCTCGAAGGTGTTGCGCACCGCCGGCGGTTCGGCCGCGGTGTAGGAGGCGATCGCCCCGCAGAGCGCGACGCGGGCACCGATCGCGAGGTTGGCCAGCGCGGCGTCGAGGATCTCGCCACCCACGTTGTCGAAGTACACGTCGATGCCCTCCGGGCAGAGCTCGGCGAGGCGGGCCGCGACGTCCTCGCGGCGGTAGTCGATGCACGCGTCGAACCCGAGGTCCTCGGTGACCCACCGGCACTTCTCGGCGGATCCGGCGATGCCGATCACCCGTGCTCCCGCGAGGCGCGCGAGTTGGCCAGCCACCGACCCGACGCCTCCCGCCGCGCCGGACACGACGAACACGTCACCCTCGCCCACGCTGGCCACGTCGTGGACTCCGAACCACGCGGTGAGCCCGGTCGACCCGTAGATCGAGAGGATGTCGGTGGGCGCCAGCCCGGCCGGGATCACCTGGGCCGCACGGTCCCCCGAGTCGACGATCGCGAAGTCCTGCCAGCCGAGCAGCCCCATCACGAGGTCACCCACCGCGTAGGCATCGGTGCGCGACTCGGTGACGACGCCGAGCGCCGCGGCGCGCACGACCTCACCGATGGGAATCGCGGGCAGGTAGGAGTCCTCCTCCCGCATCCAGACGCGGTTCGTCGGGTCGATCGACAGGTAGGCGAGGCGAACGAGCGCCTCGCCGTCGGCCGGGATCGGTACGGGGCCGGTCACCGTCGTGAGGCAGTCGGGGCCGACGAGCCCGTCGGGGCGCGCGGTGAGCAGGATGCGGCGGTTCTCCTCGGTCATGCGGCGAGGTTGCCACACGCAGGGCGTCGGCGGGCCACGCAGGCGCCTACCATCGGCGGCCGTGCGGCCCGATCCTGCGAGCCTCATCGAACTCGAGCGCTACCCGGTCGACGCGCCCGACTCCGAACGGGCCACCACGGTGATCGAGGCCGCCCGGGCCGACCTCGGCCGACAGGGCGTGGCGGTGCTCCCCGGGTTCCTCCGTCCCGCGGCCCTCGCCGCGATGGTCGCGGAGGCCGACCGCCTCGCGGTCGGCCGCCACCAACAGGACCTCATGGGATCGCCGTACCTCGAGGTCCCGGACGCGCACTGGCCGGCCGAGCACCCCCGGCGGGCCGAGGGTCGATCCGCGCTCACCGCGATCCCGTACGACGCCTTCCCCGAGGACTCGCCGCTGCGCGCGCTCTACGAGTGGGATCCGCTCCGGGAGTTCGTGCGCCGCGCGCTGCGGCGCGAGGTGCTCCACCGGTACGCCGACCCACTCGGTGCGCTCAACGTGGCCGCGATGCACGACGGCGACGAGTTGGCGTGGCACTTCGACCAGACCGACTTCGTCGTGTCGCTCGCGCTCCAACGACCTGCGGCGGGCGGCGAGTTCGAGTGTGCACCGTTCACCCGCACGGCCGAGGACGAACGGTACGAGGTCGTGGCCCGCTGCCTCGCCGGCGACCCCGCCGCGCCCACGACCGTGCTGGAGTTCGAACCGGGCACGCTCATGCTGTTCGAGGGGCGTTGCTCGCTCCACCGGGTCACGCCCATCGGCGGGCCGATCCCCCGCCACGTCGCGCTGCTCGGCTACGACACACGCCCGGACGTACGGAGCAGCGAGCTGCTCCAGCTCATCCGCTACGGCCGCACGGCCTGACCAGGAGGCAACCGTCATGCAGGAACTCAGCGGGAGGGTCGCGGTCGTCACCGGCGCGGCCAGCGGTATCGGTCGCGCGCTCGCGGACCGCGCTGCGGCCGAGGGCATGTCGGTGGTCATGGCCGACGTCGAGGCGCCGGCCCTCGCCGCTGCGGCCGCCGAGGTGCGCGGCACCGGGGCCGGTGTGCTCGACCTCGTGACCGACGTCGCCGACGAGGCCGCGGTCAACCGACTCGCCGACGCCGCGTTCGCCGAGTTCGGCGGGGTCCAC
Source organism: Actinomycetes bacterium (assembly GCA_046075855.1). GTDB lineage: Bacteria > Actinomycetota > Acidimicrobiia > IMCC26256 > IMCC26256 > IMCC26256. Next base: position 10,916 of record JBJTQX010000125.1, on the reverse strand, counting down.
CTCCTCTGCCAGAACGCGGGCGTGTCGGGTGGCGGCGGTCCGTCCTGGGAGATCCCCGACGCCGCGTGGCAGTGGACGTTCGGGGTGAACCTGTGGTCCATCGTCTACGGACTCCGGGCCTTCGTGCCGCGCATGGTCGCCCAGGGCGAGGGGCACATCGTGAACACCGCATCCTCGGCCGGGCTCAAGACGCTCCCGTTCGTCGCGCCCTACGCAGCCACGAAGCACGCGGTCGTGGCGATCAGCGAGGCGCTGTCCATCGAGCTCGAGATGTTCGGGCCGGGCATCGGGGTGTCGGTGCTCTGCCCGGGTTGGGTCGACACCCGCATCGCCGACTCCGACCGGAACTGGCCGGCACACCTCGGCGCGCCACCGGCCGCGCCCGAGGGCGGCGACGACATGCGCGAGGTGAGCCGAGGTCTGCTCGCGGCGGGCATCCCGCCGTCGACCGTTGCCGCCGCGGTGTTCGACGCGGTGGGCGCCGATCGGTTCTGGGTCTTCCCGGACGGCATGGGTCCCCGCCTCGCCCGGGCCCGCATGGACGAGATCTCCGGAGGCACCAAGCCGGTGATCACCGAGCTCTACGACGGCACCGACTACGCCGCCGGGTGACGCCGGGGACCGGTCAGGGTCGCCCCGCCCCCGGCACCTCGACCGGGCACACCTCGATGGCGCCACGCCGCACCTCGGTCTCAGCGGGTCGGCTGCTGTCCGCGGTGCAGATGGCGAGCGTGCGTCGGTCGGCGCCACCGAGCATGCACGCGTAGGCCCCCCGACGCTGCACCGTCACGACATCGGTGACCTCGCCACCCTCGAGCACCCGCAGCACCCGGCCGGAGATCGGGCAGGCGACCCAGATCGCCCCCTGCTCGTCGAGGCAGATGCCGTCCGGCACCGCCCCCTCGAGCTGCGCCCAGACCCGCCGGTCGATGAGCGAACCGTCATCGGTGATCGTCCACGCGCTGAGCCGGCCCGCGAAGGTCTCCCCGACGATGAGGGTCCGGCCGTCCGGGGTGATGACGCTGCCGTTCGGGAAGGCCACCTCGTCGGCGACCACCCGGGCCGAACCGTCGGGCTCGACCCGCACGAGCACCGTCGGCACCGGGTCGGCGCCCGCATCCAGGTCGAACCCGAAGTTCCCAACGTACGCACCACCGTGCACGTCGACGACCATGTCGTTGCAGTGGAACGGGGCGAGCGCCGAGAGGTCGGCGACGGTGTGCGGGCCATCCGAGTGGAACTTCAGCAGCCGTCGGTCGCGCATCGACACGACCATGAGGTGGCCCGACGGATCCCAGCCGAGGCCCGAGGGCCACCCGGGCACCTCGGCGAACGTTGCGACCTCACCGTTCAGGGCGACCGTGAGCACCCGTCCGTCATGCATGTCGCTCACGAAGAGCAGGTGCCCGTGCCAGCGTGGCCCCTCCGGGAACCGGAGGCCCTCGACGAGGACGGTCGTGGTGTGGTCGCGCGGCGGGGTCATGGCGCGGAGTCTGGCACGCCGCGGCGCGGGGTTCAGACGGTGATGCGCCCCATGCGCCCGGCCTGGTAGTCCTCGAACGCCGCGAGGATCTCCTCGCGGGTGTTCATGACGAAGGGTCCGTACCGGGCGACGGGCTCGCGGATCGGCTCACCGGCGAGCAGCAGCACGTCGGCGGGCGCATCCCCCGCGACCACCACCACCTCGTCGCCGTCGGGGGCGAAGAGCACGAGGTGCCCCTCGGCGGCGGCTGCGCCGCCGGCGAGGACCGCGCCGTCGACCACGTAGGCCATCGCGTTCCACGCCTCGGGCACCGGACCGACGAAGCGACCGCCGGGCGCGAGCCGCAGGTGCCAGTAGGCGATCGGGGTATGGGTCCGAGCGGCCGCCGAGGCGCCCGCGAGATCACCGGCGATCACCCGCACCGTGACGCGTCCCCCGTCGAGCTCGACCTCGGGCACATCCGCGGCGAGGACATCCTGGTAGCGCGGCGGGATCATCTTCGCCGCAGCGGGCAGGTTGACCCACACCTGGAACCCGTGGAGCCGACCGCCGTCGGTCCGGATCTCGGTGGCCGGCATCTCCGAGTGCACCACACCCGCGCCCGCGGTCATCCACTGGACCGCGCCCGGGCCGATGCGACCCGAGTTGCCGACCGAGTCCTTGTGCTCGAACGCGCCCTCGAGGATGTAGGAGACCGTCTCGAAACCCCGGTGTGGGTGATCGGGTGCACCCTCGGCCTCGCCCGGTGCGTGGTCCTGCGGCCCCATGTGGTCGAGGAGCAGGAACGGATCGACCATGGGGAGGTCGGGCGTCGGGAACGGTCGACGGACGTGGAAGCCCGCACCCTCGATCGCGTGCATCGCCGGGATCACGTACTGGCCGGATCGACTGGTCATGGCGCGCCTCGCTGCGGTGGGTGGTTCGGGGACGGTCGGAGGATTCAACCACGCCGACCCGGTGCAGCATCCCTCGGCCCCGAGCCGCACGGTGGCGTGCCGTAGGCTCCCCGGCCGTGGATGACGTCACCTTCTACGGGCTGCGCCCCGGCGCGGACCCGACCGAGTGGCGGTTCGACGTCGTGCGCAACCTCTGCTCCGGGATCGGCGCACTCTTCGGCGGCGCCGGGCTCGGCGCGGCCATCACCGCACTCGAACACCACACGGGCCGACCCACCGTGTGGGCCACCGCGCAGTTCCTCGAGTTCGCGACCCCGCCCGCCGAGGTCGTCATCGAGGTGGCCGAGGCCGTGCGCGGCCACCAGGTGAGCCAGGCCCGCGCCGTCGGCCGGGTCGACGGTCGCGAGATCTTCACCATGAACGCGGCGCTCGGAGAGCGCGACGTGCACTACGCGGGCGAGTGGGCCGAGCGCCCGACGCACCTCCCCCACTGGTCCGAGTGCCGGGATCGCGACATCCCCGAGCACATGCGGGGCACGATCAGCGACCGCATCGACATGCGCCTCGCTGACGCCAAGGACTGGGAGGACTTCGACGGCACCCCGGGCAGCGGGCGCGCCGCGCTCTGGGTCCGGCTGCCCGAACTGCTCGAGGTCTCGGCGGCTGCGCTCGCCATCGTCGGCGACTACGTGCCGTTCGGCATCTCCCAGGCGCTCGGCCACCGGGCGGGCGGCAACAGCCTCGACAACACCCTGCGCATCACCTCGCGGACGCCCAGCGAGTGGATCCTCGCCGACATCCGCATCCACGCGGTGGGCCACGGGTTCGGGCACGGGCTGGTGCACCTCTGGTCGGAGCAGGGGGTGCTGCTCGGATCGGCCAGCCAGTCCGCGATCGTGCGCGAGATCCGCGACGAGCCGCGGGTCGTGACCGGCGGGCGACTGCAGCGCCCCGAGCCCCAGGAGGACCGAGCGTGACCGAGCAACGGTGGGGCGTCACCATCCCGCTCATGGGCGTTCCGCTCGCCGAGCACCGTCGGTACCTCGACGAGATCGCCGAGCTGGGGTTCACCGACGTGTGGTCGAGCGAGGCCGGCGCGCACGACGCGTTCACCCCGCTCGCGCTCACGGCGGCATGGACCCCGTCCCTGCGGCTCGGGCAGGCGGTGATCCCCGTGTACACCCGCGGACCCGCCCTGCTGGCCCAGAGCATCGCGAGCCTGTGCGAGGCGGCACCCGGACGCGTCGCGGTCGGGCTCGGCACCTCCTCGAACGTGATCGTGCAGCGCTGGAACGGCATTCCGTTCGAGGATCCCTACCGCCGCACCCGCGACACCATCCGCTTCCTGCGCGCGGCCCTGCGCGGGGAGAAGGTCACCGAGGAGTACGACACGTTCGCGGTGGACGGCTTCCGGCTCGGCCTGCGGGTCACCGAGCAGCCGCCGATCCTCGTCGGCGCCCTGCGCGAGGGGATGCTGCGGCTCGCGGGCACCGAGGGCGACGGCGCGATCGTCAACTGGCTGTCGGCCGAGGACGTCCTCACCGTCGCCCCCATCGTCGGCGCGGGCAAGGAGGTCGCGGCCCGCATCTTCGTCATGCCCAGCGAGGACCACGCGGCGGTCCGGGCGCTCGGCACCCGGCTCATCGCCGAGTACCTCAACGTCCCCGTGTACGCGGCCTTCCACGAGTGGATCGGGCGGGGCGAGGCGCTGCGCGACATGTGGGAGGCATGGCGGGCGGGCGACCGCAAGCGGGCGACCGAGGCCATCCCCGACGAGGTGGTCGACGCGCTCATCGTGAACGGCTCGCCCGAGGAGTGCGCGGCGCACGTGCGCCGCTACGCAGCCAACGGCATCACCACGCCCGCCCCGATGATCCTCGCGGGCCCCGACGACACGATGCGGGTGCTGCGGGCGCTCTCCCCCCGGGCCTGAACCGAACGGTCCCCCCACCCGCGCCGCGGGATCGCGTAGGTTGGCTGCATGTCCGATCCGCGGCACCGACTCGAGGCCGTTGCGGCTGAGGGCGAGACCACGCTCGCGCCGAGCGCGGCCGGCGGCACCACGCGGACCCTCATCCTCGCGGCCGCGCTGCACCGATTCGCCGATCAGGGCTTCGCCGCGGCGAGCCTCACCGACATCGCCGAGGACGTCGGGATCCGACGGCCGAGCCTCCTCCACCACTTCCCCTCGAAGGAGGCGCTGTACCGCGAGGTCCTGCTGGCCGAGCTCGCCGACTGGAACTCACTCGTGAGCGTGGCGATCGTGGGCGGCACCGGTGGGTGGGAGAAGGCCGAGCGCGTGCTCGTCGCGGCGTTCGAGTACTTCGAGAAGCACCCGGACTTCGTGCGCATCACCCGCCGCGAGGCGCTCGACGGCGGGCCGATGCTCTCGGAGGAGCTCGGTGCGGTGTTGCGCCCGATGTTCGACGGGGCCGTGGTCTTCCTCGAGCGAGAGATGGATGCCGGTCGTCTGCGCCGCTACGACGCGCGGCAACTGCTGCTCACCGGTTACGGAGCGGTGCTGTCCTACCTGTCCGACGCACCCCTGGCCGGCGACCTGCTCGGATCCGACCCGCTCTCCGCGTCGATGCTCGCGGACCGACGCCGGCACGTGCTCGAGCTGCTGCGCAACGCGCTCGACCCGAGCGCGTGACCCGGCTCGCCTAGAAGCGGACCTCGGCCCGCCACGACTCGATCACCGTCGCATCCCCGATCACCTCGACCGCGTCGAGGCCGGTGCGCCCGAGGATGACGAGGAGCAGGTCGCCCGCACCGCCGCGCACCGCGACGTCGCCCTTCGCGTGCTCCCGGGTCACCGTCATCCCGTCGGCCCCGCGGGTCACGAGCCACTCCCCGGTCGCGTCCGTCGCGTGGAGGTGGATCGTCTCGCCCCGACCGGCCGTCGGCACGTCGGCGCGGTGCACCACCACGGTGAGCAGTTCGTCGATCGCATCCGCGGCCGCCTCGGGATCGAAGGGCGCGGGCGTCCCGACCGCGGCCTCGGCGTCCCAGCGGTGCACCGCGACCTCGTGCATGAGCCGCCGGGACCAGAACCCCACGGTGCGGTCGTCCGTCCAGGTCCAGCACTCGTCGGTGACCGGTGCGGCCTCGAGCACCTCGGCCGACCGATCGGCGAGCGCCACGAGCCAGTCGCCGTACGCCGCCCGATCCGCGGGGATGCCGAGGTCCAACGACCGGGGCTCGACCTGCTCCGGTCGGCGCTCCACGTTCGCGGTCTGCCACGCCAACACGAGGCCCACGTGCTTGAGCAACCGCCCGAGGTCCCAGCCGGGCGTGGCCGGAACGACTGCGTCGGCACCGCCGGTCGCGAGCGCCGCGGCCATGGCCCGGGCGTCCTGTCGGATCGAGGTCGTGGGATCGAGCGCCATGCGGCGACCCTAGCGGTCGCCCCGCGAGGGGTTCAGAAGAGCGTCTCGGGCGGCGCGGGCTCGATGAGGGACGCGTCGTTGTGGCGCGGGCTGTTCACCGCGGTGCCGACCTCGTGGAACTCGACCGACGTGTCGGGCGCGGGTACGAGCAGCGGCGCGAACCCCTTCGGGTCGGAGGCCGGGTCGAGCCAGATCGACCAGGCCGAGTCGGGGAGGATGACCGGCATCCGGTCGTGCACCGGCGCGAGGCGGGTGTTCGCGTCGGTCGTGAGGATCGCGCAGGTGCGAACGGGCGGCGCATCCTCGGGCGCCGTCGGGTCCTGCCACGACTCCCACAGGCCGGCGAGCGCGAGCGGCGCGCCGCCGGGCGCGTGGATGAACACCGGCTGCTTCGTGCGGCGACCCGGCACCGCACGCCACTCGTAGAAGCCGTCGACCGGCACGATGCAGCGCCGTCGCGCGTAGGCCGATCGGAACGAGGGCTTCTCGGACGCGGTCTCGCTCCGGGCGTTGATGAGCCGGTCCCCCATCGCCGCCTCTCGGGCCCAGGACGGGATGAGTCCCCATCGCCGACGGTCGAGCACCCGCCGGCCGTCGGGCCCCTGCACGACGACGAGCACCTCGCGGCGCGGGGTCACGTTCCAGTCGGGCTCGCCGACGGCGGCGACCGCCTCGTCGCAGTCGAAGTGCTCGAGCAGCAGTGCCGGGGGCGATACCTGGACGAACCGACCGCACACGGCGTCTCAGGCGCGGCGCTGGAAGCGGACGCTCGACCACGCAGCGTTGAGGGGGCAGACCCGCCCGTCCACGAGGCCCGCGTCGTTGCCGATCTCCTGCACCGGTTCGAAGGACAGGTCGGTGGCGACCCCCGAGGTGCGCTTCGGCCACGCGACCCACAGGCTCCCGCCGGGCGAGAGCGCGCGCTCGAACGAGGCCATCCGCCGCACCAGCTCGGCTCGTCGGGTCGCGAAGAACACGACGACGTCGGCTCGGCCGCGCACGGTGCTGCGCACCTCGACCCCGGCGGGCAGTCGACCCAGCTCGCGGTCGAAACCGGCGGGCGCCGCGACGAGGGCGACGACGCTGTCCTCCTTGATGCCGAGCTTGCGCGGCAGGGGGTTCGTCGTGGTGGGCATGCGGAGGGCATTCGACCGGCTCGGCGGCCGCGCGTCAAGTGGAGCGCGCCCGCGTGGCCGGTCGGGTCAGGCTGCCCGCGCGTCCTCGACCCGGTACCGGGCGAAGGACGGCGCCGCGAGCGCCAACACCCCGACACCCACCACGCAGAGCAGACCGCCGGACACCACCGACACCGTGGGGCTCGTGAGCGCGGCGACGAGCCCCGCCTCGACGTCACCCAGCCGGGGTCCACCGGTCACCACGAGGATGTGGATGCCCGCGAGGCGACCGCGCAGGTCGTCCGGGGTGTTCGCCTGGAGGATGGTGTTGCGGAACACCGCCGAGATGACGTCGGCCGCCCCGGCCACCGCGAGGGCGAGCACCGCGAGGGCCACCCGGTCGCCCACGAGGCCGAACGCGGCGATCCCACACCCCCAGACCGCCACCGCCAGCAGCACCGCCCGCCCCTGACGGCGCACCGTGCCCACCCAGCCCGAGGTGAGGGCCCCGAGGAGCGCTCCGGCGGCCACGGACGAGAACATGACGCCGACGAGCGCCGGACCGGCTGCGAACTGCGTGACCGCCAGCACCGGGAAGAGGGCCCGGGGCATCCCGAAGGTCATGGCCACGACGTCGACCGCGAAGTTCGCCCGGAGCACGGGGCGCCCCCGCAGGAACCGGAACCCGGCGAGCACGCTGCGCCACCCCTCGGGCTCGTCCCGCTGTTCGGACGGGGCGGGCCGCTGGGACCGGAGCATCCAGACCGTGCCGAGCGCGGCCGCGAAGGTGGCCAGGTCGATGCCGTAGGCCCACGCGAGCCCGTACCGGGCCACCACGATCCCGCCCAGCGCCGGCCCGGCGATGAGGCAGGTGTTCCAGACGACCTGGTTGAGGGCCGTGGCCGCCGGCAGTTCCGCCTCCCCGACGATCCGCGGGATCATCGCGGTGCGGGTCGACTGGGCCACGCTGGCCGAACCGGCCACGAGGGCCGCGCCCAGGTAGACGAGCGCGAGCGGCGGGTCGTCGATCCGAGCCCCGACGAGCAGCACGGCGGCTGCGGCCGCCTCGCCTAGGTGCGCCAGCAGCAGCACCCGGCGGCGGTCGTGCCGGTCGACGATCGGACCCCCGGCGAGCGCGGCCAGCAGGATCGGGACGACCTGCACGAGGCCGATGAGGCCGACCGCCACCGTGGAGTCCGTGAGTTGGTACACCTGGATGTACAGGGCCACGAGGGCCAGGTTCGAGCCAGTCTCGGAGACCAGCTCGCCCGACCAGAGCAACCGGAAGTCCCGAACCCGCAGCGGGCTGAGATCGAGGGCGAGGCTGCGCAGACCCCGGCGGGCCGTCCTCCCACCGTCCCCCGAACCCTCCGCCACGACCGCCCCCGTCTAAATCTGACCTCCGCGCTGGTATTTAGCCGGCGGCGCCGCTACCCTGAGCGGCCCGGCAGCGTACCCACGCCGCCCCGAGGAGATCCCGGAGTTCCCCCGATGCCGATCCGCCTGGGCGATGAGGCCCCCAACTTCACCGCCGACACCACCGCAGGCCGCCTCGAGTTCCACGACTACCTCGGGGACTCCTGGGGCCTGCTCTTCTCCCACCCGAGGGACTTCACCCCGGTGTGCACCACCGAGCTCGGCGCGTTCGCGGCCCGCAAGGCGGAGTTCGACGCGCGCGGCGTGAAGCTCATCGGCGTGAGCGTCGACGACCTCGCCTCCCACAACGGCTGGATCGGGGACATCGAGGAGACGCAGGGCACCGCCCTCAACTACCCGCTCATCGCCGACCCCGACCGGGTTGTCGCCGGCCTCTACGACATGATCCACCCGAACGCGAACGACACGCTCACCGTGCGCTCGGTGTTCATCATCGGCCCCGACAAGAAGGTGAAGCTCACCCTCACCTACCCGGCGAGCACCGGCCGCAACGTCGACGAGATCCTGCGGGTCATCGACTCGCTGCAGCTCACCGCGCAGTACTCCGTCGCGACCCCGGTCAACTGGCAGGACGGCGACGACGTCATCATCGGCGCGTCGGTCTCCGACGAGGACGCCAAGGTGAAGTTCCCGGGCGGCTGGAAGACGATCAAGCCGTACCTCCGGGTCCTGCCGCAGCCGAACAAGTGACCGATCGACGCCGGCGGGACGGATCCGGGTGACCGGGTTCGGGCCGCCGGCGTCGTCGCGTCCGGCCCGGTCGCGCGCCGCTCAGGCCTCGATGAACCGGCGCAGCCCGATGAGCGCGCCGATCACCCCGATCGACGCGCCGATGGCCACGAGCAGCACGCCGATGGTGATCGCATCGCCCGAGGTCACGTAGAAGCCCCGGGAGAAGTCGGAGTTCCGAGCGATCGCGTTGGTGAGCACGTTCTGGAGCCCGATCATCGCGAGGAACGCGATGAGCGCGCCGATGATCCCCTGCACGAGACCCTCGAGCATGAACGGGATGCGCACGAACCAGTTCGACGCGCCGACCAGCTTCATCACCTCGATCTCCCGGCGCCGGGCGAAGGTGGCCAGGCGGATCGTGTTCACGATGAGGAACAGGGACGCGAACAGCAGCAGCGCGAAGATCACCACGAATGCAGTGCGGATCCACGCGGTGGCCGAGAGCAGCTGCTTCACCTGCTTCTCCGCGGTCTTCACCTCGTCGACCCCCGGTTGGCTCTCGAACCGGTCGGCGACGACCTGGGTGAGTTCGGCCCGCACCGGCGCCACCCGGAACGAGGAGGGCAGGGAGGCCGCGTCGACGCTGTTCACGAGGTCGGGCTGGTCGCGGAAGAGCCGACGGAACTCCTTGAGCGCGTCCTCCTTCGTGAGGTAACGGGAGGAGCGCACGTCCGGGTCGTTGGCCAGCTGACGCTGCACGGCCTGCACCTGGCCGTCGGTGGCGTCGACGTTCATGAAGATCTCGAGCTCGACCCCATTCTTCCACCGGTCGGTGCCGTGGTTCACCAGGGTGTTGAGCATCCACGCCCCGCCGAGCACGCAGAGCGACACGGTGACCGTGATGATCCCGGCGATGGTCATGAGCAGGTTGCGGCGCAGCGAGACGAGGGTCTCACGGGCGAAGTACGAGGCGCGGGTGAGCACGGCCGATCCTCAGGACCCGACGCCGTAGACGCCGCGGGCCTGGTCGCGCTCGAGTCGGCCATGGGCCAGCTCGATCACCCGACGACGCATGCGGTCCACCATCTGCTGGTCGTGGGTGGCCATGACCACGGTGGTCCCGGTCCGGTTGATGCGATCGAGCAGGCGCATGATGCCGTCGGTCGTCTCGGGGTCGAGGTTGCCGGTCGGCTCGTCGGCCAGGAGGATGAGCGGCCGGTTCACGAAGGCCCGGGCGATGGAGACCCGCTGCTGCTCACCGCCCGAGAGCTCGGTCGGGAAGCGGTCGGCCTTCTCGGCGAGGCCGACGAGCTCGAGGATCTGGGGCACCTGCGAACGGATGGCGGCCCGGGGCCGCCCGATGACCTCGGCCGCGAACGCCACGTTCTCGTAGACCGTCTTGGTCGGGAGGAGCTTGAAGTCCTGGAAGATCGTGCCGATGTTGCGGCGCAGCTGGGGAACCTTCCAGTTGCTGAGGCTGGCGATGTCGCGCCCCGCCACCACGATGCGGCCCTCGGTCGCGATCTCGTCGCGCAGGAGCAGGCGGAGGAAGGTCGACTTGCCCGAGCCGGACGGACCGACGAGGAAGACGAACTCACCCTTCGCGATCTCGAGCGAGACCTCCCGCAGCGCGACGACCTCGCCCTTGTAGATCTTGGAGACGTTCTCGAACCTGATCATGATCGGTCCGGGCAGGGTACCAGCGACCTGTGCACGCTCCGTGTCACCCTCGTGATACCCCCACGACCTGCGGGAATGCGGGGACGCGTGTGAGTTCGGGTCAGTCGCCCGCGTTGCGCGCGGGCATGCCCGCGCGTCGCCACTGCAGGTACGCCTCGATGAAGCTCTGGATGTCCCCATCGAGCACACCGTTCACGTTGCCGGTCTCGTGCGCGGTGCGGAGGTCCTTCACCATCTGGTAGGG
>JBJTQX010000124.1:0-17940 GCA_046075855.1 Actinomycetes bacterium | reverse complement strand
AGGCGGATGGGGTCGTGCAGTGGGACGATGACCGCGCTCAGCATGATCGGGATCCGGGCGGTCGCACCGGCCACCGCGCCTGCGGCCACGAGTGGCGACGGGATCCAGCCGTCCTCGAGCCCGTGGTGCTCGGAGATCACCGCGAAGTCGAAGCCGGCCTCGTCGGCCCACCGGTACATCGCCATGGCCTCCGAGTAGACCTCGGCCTGCGGGGTCGGGCCGAAGGCCGGCGCCCGGAAGTCGTGGCGCATGGTGAGGTAGGTCATCGGGTCACCGGCCGCCGCAGGAGTGGCCCCACCTCCGCGCCGAAGCGCTCCATCTGGTCGACGAGCTCGGAGCAGCCGTCGGCGACGAAGCGGATCTGGAGGTGCGAGACCCCCATGTCGCCGTACTCGTTGAGCGACTCGGCGATGCGCTCGGGCTCGCCGTGGAGCACCCAGCGCGGCTGCTCCTCCCGGGGCGCACCGACGTGGATCGCCTCGGTGATGACGCCGAGTTCGAGCGGTTGCCCGGGGCGCACCCGGTCACGGTGCTCGAGGATGTACGCGATCGACTCGGGCATCTTCCGCCGCGGCGTCCCCTGCGGGATCCAACCGTCGCCCCGCTCGGCGACCCGGCGCATGGCCGGAGCGCTCGACCCGCCCACCCAGATCGGCGGCCGGGGCTGCCGGACCGGACGGGGCGTCGCGCCCACCTCGCCCACGTACTCGTGGAGCCACGCCTCGACGATCCCGTCGATCGCGTCGTTCGTAGCCGGACCGCGGTTCGAGAAGTCGAGGCCGAGTGCGTCGAACTCCCCCTCCACGTGGCCCGCGCCGACGCCGAGGATGACCCGTCCTCCCGAGAGCGTGTCGAGGGTGGAGAACATCTTCGCCGACTCGAGCGGGTGTCGGTACGCCGGTACGTACACGTTGGTGAGCAGGTTGACCCGTTCCGTCTGACCGGCCACCCACGCGAGGGTCGCGACCGGGTGGAACCAGGTCGTCGACATCGTCTCGGCCTTGTCCCGCGGGATGACGATGTGGTCGCACACCGCCACGTAGAAGAACCCGGCTCGGTCCGCCGCCTGCGCGGCGGCGAGGAGTTCGGCGGTGCCGGCCGAGTGCTCCCAGGGGGCTGCGACCATCGTGCTGAGCGCGACGGTCGGCAGCTGCATACCGTAGGCGAGGCGACCCTCGGGGATGACCGAGACGGTCTCCTGCGGGGCGGTCATCCGGGCCACACCACCGACTGCAGCTCGGTGTACGCGTGGAGTCCGAACGAACCGCCGTCCCGACCGACGCCCGAGAACTTCGTGCCGCCGAACGGCGTCTCGTGGTTGCGCTGCACGGTGTTGAGGCCGACGTTGCCGGCCCGCATGCGTCGGCTCACCCGCATGGCCCGGGAGGTGTCCTTCGAGAACACGTAGTCGTAGAGGCCGAAGTCGGTGCCGTTGGCGATCGCGATGCCCTCGTCCTCGTCGTCGAACGGCACCACCACGATGACCGGACCGAAGATCTCCTCCTGGACGACCCGCATCCCCGGGCGGCAGTCGGCGATGAGCGTGGGCTCGACGTACCAACCGCGGGCCATGTGCTCGGGTCGGCCGCCGCCGGCCACGATCGTGCCGCCCTCCTCGCGCCCCGCAGCTATGTAGCCCTCGATGCGGGCCCGGTGCGCCTCGGTGATGACGGGTCCCACCACCGTGGTCTTCTCGAGCGGATCACCCACGGTGAGGCGACCGGCCGCGGCGGAGAGCCCGGCGACCACCTCGTCGTAGATGGACCGGTGCACGATGGCTCGGGTCGGCGCGGTGCAGATCTGCCCGGAGTGGAAGGACCAGACCGACGAGATCATCCCGATGGCCGTGCGCGGGTCGGCGTCGTCGAGCACGAGCGCCGCGCCCTTGCCGCCGAGCTCGAGGAGCTGTCGCTTCATGGTGCGTCCGGCGACCTCCCCGATGCGCATACCCACGCCGGTACTGCCGGTGAACGAGACCATGTCGACGTCCGGCGACTCCACGAGCGCCTCGCCGGTGGCCGGCGTCGATCCGGTCACGACGTTCACGACGCCTTCGGGGAAGCCGACCTCGTGGAGCAGGTTCACCAGCTCGATGACCGCGAGCGGATCCTGGCCGGCAGGTCGCACGACCACGGTGTTCCCCATGGCGAGCGCCGGGGCGATCTTGCCGACCATGTTGACGATCGGGAAGTTGTACGAGGTGATGCAGGCCACCACCCCGACCGGTTGCCGGCGGGCGATGGCGCCGATGAGCCCGCCGGGTGCGAGCGCGGTGGCTGGCATCTCCTGCGGCGGGAGCGGGATGACGCTGGGCTCGAGCGCGCCGGCCGCGTAGCGCTCGAAGCGAGTCGCGGCCTGCGGCACCTGCATGGTGCGCCCGACCGTCGCGGTGCACCCGGTCTCGGCGATGACGAGCGGCACGAACTCCTGCTGGCGCGCGCGCAGCGCGTCGGCCGCGGCCTGCAGCAGCGCGGCCCGCGCCTTCGGGCTCGTGCGGGACCAGCCGTCGAAGGCGCCCCGGGCTGCGGCCGCAGCGGCCCGGGCCTGCTCGACGGAGGCCTCGGGCGCCGCAGCCACGACCTCCTCGGTCGCCGGGTTCACGATGTCGTAGGTGCCGTCGCCGCCGAGCTGGAACTCCCCGCCGATGAGGAGGCGGTACTCGGACTCGCCGCTGAGGGTCGTGGTCACGGGCGGTCGATCCCTTCGTGGGCGCGTCGGTCGGTTCCTCGGGGCGCGGCCCCGGTTCGGGAGCGGCATCGTAGGACGCCCGGGATTCCGTCGCCGGGTCCGGCTGCTCCCTACGATCCGTTCCATGGACCTCTCGCCGATCGGCCTCTGGACGCACGCCCTCGACCACCTGCCCATGTCCCGGGCCCGGGAGGTGGCGGCCGAGATCGAGTCGCTCGGCTACGGCGCGATCTGGGTCCCCGAGATGGCGGGCCGCGATCCGTTCGTGTCGAGCGCGCTGCTGCTCGAGGCGACCGAGCGGATCGTGCTGGCCACGGGCATCGCCAACATCTACTCCCGCGACCCGCTCTCCATGGCCTGCGCGCAGAGCACCGTCACCGAGGCCTACCCGGAGCGGTTCCTGCTCGGCATCGGGGTGAGCCACCAGTCCGCGGTCGAGGGCCTGCGCGGCCAGACCTACGGGCCCCCGCTCGCGACGATGCGCGCGTACCTCGACGGGATGGACGTCGGCTTCTACCTGGCCGAAGCGCCGACCACCCCGAACCACCGGGTGCTCGCGGCGCTCGGACCGAAGATGCTCGAACTCGCCGCAACCAGGGCTGAGGGCGCCCACCCGTACTTCGTGCCGGTGGAGCACACCGCGGTGGCGCGGGCGACCATGGGCCCCGACGCCGGGCTCTACGTGGAGCAGATGGCGGTCCTCGACGACGATCCGACGACCGCGCGGGCGACGGCGCGGGCCGGGATGGCCATGTACCTCGGGCTGCCGAACTACACGAACAACCTGCGGCGCCTCGGGTGGGGCGACGACGACCTGACCGACGGCGGTTCCGACCGACTCGTCGACGCCATCGTGGCCTGGTGCGACGAGGCGGCCGTGGCCCGTCGGGTGCAGGAGCACCGCGACGCGGGCGCCGACCACGTGTGCGTACAGGTGTTGTCGCCCGAGTTCACCGGGCTCCCGCTCGACGAGTGGCGGCGGCTCGCTCCGGCCCTCGTCGGCTGAGCGGGGGCGCCGATCAGCGATCGAACGGCAGATCGAGCATGCGGATCGCGTTGCCCCGCACGATCTTGTAGACCGTCTCGTCGTCGAGGTCGCGCAGGATGTCCATCGCGACCTTGAGCGAGTGGGGCCAGGTTGAGTCCGAGTGCGGGTAGTCCGTCTCGAACGTGACGTTGTCCACCCCGATGGCGTCGAGGTTCTTGATGCCGTGCGCGTCGTCGAAGAAGCAGCCGTAGATGTGCTCCCGGTAGTACTCCGACGGCGGACGCAACACCTTGTCGGCCACGCCGCCCCAACCCCGGTTGTCCTCCCAGACCTTGTCGGCCCGCTCGAGGATGTAGGGGATCCAGCCGATCTGACCCTCGGAGTAGGCGAGCTTGAGGTTCGGGAAGCGCTCGAAGATGCCGGACATGAGGTAGTCGGTCATCGACATGGCGGCGTTCATGTACGTGAGGGTCGAACCGACCGCGGCCGGCGCGTCCGGGCTCGTGGACGGCATCTTCGAGGACGAGCCGATGTGCATGCACACCACCGTCCCGGTCTCGTCGCAGGCCTGGAAGAACGGGTCCCAGAACCCGCCCGGGTCGTGGATCGAGGGCAGCCCGAGGAACGCCGGGATCTCGGTGAACGCCACGGCGCGGCCACCGCGGGCGGCGTTGCGTCGCACCTCGGCCGCCGCGGCCTCCGCATCCCAGAGCTGGATGATCGGGAGCGGGATGAGCCGACCACCGGTGCCCGCGCACCACTCGTCGAACATCCAGTCGTTGTAGGCCTTCACGCAGAGGTCGGCGAGGACCTTGTCCTCGCGCTCCTTGAACGTCTGCCCGCAGAACCGCGGGAAGGTCGGGAAGCAGAGCGAGGCCTCCACGTGGTTCACGTCCATGTCGGCGAGGCGGGCCGTCTGGTTCCAGCAGCCCTCGCGCATGTCATCCATGGTGATCGGGCTGATCGTGACCTCGTCCCGGGGGTAACCGGCCGCAGCCATCACCCGGGTCAGCGGGTACCGGAGGTCCTCCACGTACCACCAATCGCACCAGGTGCCCTCCTCGTGCTCGCCCGCCTCGCGGTAGGAGAACACGCCACCGACGAACTGCATGTCGGCGACCTTCTGGCGCACCACGCGCGGGCCGACGGCCCGGTACTTCTCGGGGAGCCGGTCCTGCCAGACGTTCGGCGGCTCCATGATGTGGTCGTCGACCGAGATGATCTTCGGGAAGGTGGACTCGTCGTACATGGCGCGCTCCCCACGGGGTCCGACAGGCGTCGGCACCCTACCTGACCCCCCGTCAGGTTCGACCGAACGGGCGCGCCCCGGGATCAGGCCCAGGCGTCGAGCACCGCGGCGGTCGTCGTGACCGTGGCCACCAACGACAGGGTCTGGTCGATGACGTCCCGGGCGTAGTCGGCCGGCACCCCGGCCACGGCGTCGCGGGGCATCACGAACTGGTACCAGTGGTTCACGGCGGAGAACGCGAAGTCGGTCATCCCGATGTTCACGCTCACCCCCACGCCGACGATCGTGGTCACGCCGAGGTTGCGCAGGATGCTGTCGAGCTGGGTCCCGGTGAGCGGGCCGAGCCCGTGGTACCGGGGCAGCACGATGTCCTCGGCGCCCACGCCGATCTCCGAGGGCACCTGCACCGCGTCGCTCCCGGGGAGGAGCCGGACCGGTGCCTTGAGCACGCCCATGAAGAGCCGGGCGTTGCGGTTGGCGCCGCGCAGATCGCCGCGGGTCTCGGCCGTGCAGTGCAGCACGGGCACCCCGACCTCGCGGGCCCGGGCCGCCAGCGCCGCGCAGTGCGGCACGAGGTCGACCGCGCGGCACGCGTCCGCGAGGGCCGGCAGCGCGCTCGGCTCCCCCACCACGCCGTTCTGCACCTCCTGGAGCACGAGCGCGGTGTGCGCCGGAGCTACGAGGTTCGCCAGGTCGAGCGCCACGTCAGTCCTCCTCGACGAAGTCGAGCCCGCCGTCGTCGGTGAGCACGTGCTTGAGCACCTTGCCGGTCGCGTTGCGCGGGAGCCGCTCGTCGCGCAGCTCCCAGCGCGACGGCACCTTGAAGTACGCGAGCGCCTCAGCGCACCAGGCTGCGAGGTCGTCCGGGCCCGCGGAGGCTCCCGGCGCGAGCACGCAGACCGCCACGACCTCCTGCCCGAGGTCGGGGTGCGGTACACCCACCACCGCGACCTCGTCGATGTCGGGGTGCGCCTCGAGCCGGTTCTCGATCTCCACGGGGTAGACGTTCTCGCCCCCGCGGATGATGAGGTCGCGCCGCCGCGACGCGAGGTACAGGCGGCCCCCCTCCATCCGGCCGACGTCTCCCGTGCGCAGCCAGCGACCGGGCCCGATGGCGGCCGCGGTGTCCTGCGGTCGGTCCCAGTAGCCGAGCATGACGTTCGGACCGCGCACGTGGATGTCGCCCTCGATCCCCTCGGGGACGGGCCGTCCCGCCTCGTCGCGGATCTCGACCTGCACCGTGGGGAGCGGCCGTCCGACCGACGTCGGGAAGGCATCGAGCTCCGCCCCCGAGTTCAGGGTGGCCAGCGCGGTGCACTCGGTGAGGCCGTAGCCGACCCCCATGCTCGAACGCAGCTGGGGCAGGTGCTGCTTGGCCCGTTCGACGAGGGCCGGCGAGAAGGTCGCTCCGCCGCCGCCCCCGCTGCGCAGCGAGGTGAGGTCGCGGCGGCCGAGATCAGGGTGCCCGAGCAGGCGGTGGAGCATCGTCGGGGTGAACGACCAGTGCGTCACCCGCTCGCGCTCGATGAGCCGGAGGACGAGCGCGGGGTCGAACCGGCCCATCGTCCAGACGCTCTTCACCCCGCCCACGAGGAACGCGACCGCGCCCGTGTGCAGTCCCGACACGTGGAAGAGCGGGCTGGAGACGAGCTGGCAGGACGGCGGGAGGTCGGGCGCCGGCGGGTCGTGCAGCAGGTTGCGCAGCCCGTGGAAGAAGGTGAGGCCGAGCAACGCGCCGACGTTGCGGTGCGAGTGCACCGCGCCCTTCGGACGTCCGGTGGTCCCGCTCGTGTACAGGATGATCGCCGGATCGTCCTCGGCGATCGGCACGTCCGGCAACGGCGCGTCGGGCGCGTGCCGCTCGAGCGCGGCGAAGTCGTCCTCGATGACCACCACCGGGACCCCCGGATCCTCCCCGTCGAGCCGCTCGAGGCGCCGGCGATCCGCGATGAGGACCTTCGGACGGCAGTCCTCCACCCCGAACCGGATCTCGGGTCCGACCCACCAGCCGTTGAGTCCGACTGCGACCGCGCCGAGGCTGACCGTCGCCCAGAACGCGAGGATCCACTCGGGCCGGTTGGCTGCGAGGATCGCGACGCGGTCCCCGGGTCCCACGCCGTACCGGTCGCGCAGCGCAGCGGCGACGGAGGCGACGAGGCGTTCGTGGTCCCGGAAGGTGATGCGACGTTCGGCGGTGCCGTCCGTGAACACGAGGTACTCGGCGTCACCGTGCCCGACCGATGCTGCGAGCGCATCGCGCAGGGAGGTGATGCGGTTGCCCATGGCGAGCATCGGTTCACCGAGGACCTCGACCTCCTCGAGCGCGAACACCCCACCCGGGCCGACGAGGTCGGCCTCGATGCGGGCCAGCGCCTCGGGCACCCCCACCGCTGTCACGTCGCCCTCCGATCCAGCGGTCCCCTCCGGTGGCGACCGACGCCGCGCAGGCTACCCAGCGGCGTTCCGGGTTCCACCCGGCGAAGGCCGCGAATCCCGCATGGACCCGTGGGTGCCCGGGGTGCCCGTCCGGAGTTGGCATGATGACGCCGTCCCGGGCCGTCCCGCGGTTTCCCTGCCCGGTCCGCGGGGCGCCCAGGACACCGTGCGGCGCTCAAGGTCCGGGCCCCCCGGTGCCGATGCCTCCGGCATGTCCGTGCACCTCCACCGTGGGACGAGCCTCCTCGTGGCCGGTCTGGCCCTGCTCGCGCTCGCCTTCGTGGGCTGGACGGTGGAGTCCACCGTCCTGTCGCCGACCGCGTTGGCCCGCGCCACGCCGGATCTCCTCGCGCAACCGACGGCGCGGGACGCCACCGCGCGCTCCATCGAACGGGGCATCGTGGCGACCGTGCCCGCCGTGGCACCCGACACCGCTCGCGCGGTGGCGGAGGCGACGCTCGACGATCCCGGGTTCCGGTCGGCTCTGGCTGCCGCCGTCGTCGCCGTGCGGGACCGGGTCGTGCGCGGCACCCCTCCGGACCACCTCGGCACCCCGCGCGCGATCGACGCGTCGCCGGACACCCCCGACGACCCAGCTCGCTTCACCCTCGACCCCGTCGCCGTGACCTCCGCGGTGCACGCGGCCGCGTCCCGCCTCGCAGCCGAGGGTCGCCCGGTGGACGCGCTCACCACCGCGGCCATCGGTCCCGTCGGCATCCCCGCCGATGCGGTGCCCGACCTGCACCAGCAGTTCCGCACGACCCAGATCGGCCTGCGCGTCGCCGGTTACCTCGGTCTCGTGCTCGTCTTGGTCGGATTCACGATCACCCGTCGGCGCGGCCGCGCGCTCGGCCGCATCGCACGGTGGGCATTCTTCACCGGCGCCGCGACCTTCCTCGCCTACCGCGCACTCCCCCAGCTCCTCGAGTTGGGCGGCGGCTGGTGGGGCTCGGGCGGTGCGCTCGTGCGCGCCGGTGATGCGATGACGACGCCCGCCCTCATCCTCCTGCTGGCCGGAGGGCTCGGGATGCTCGTGGCCCGCGCGTGGGAGCGCAGCGAACGGCTCCACGCGCTCGCCGCGGTGCCGGTGGGCGGATCGGGTCGGCGGGGCCGCGAGCGGCCCTGGCACCCCGTGGTCTGACCGACGCTGCGCGTCAGCGGGTGCTGACGGTCTCGGTGTCCCGGCCCGACCGCAGCACCGTCCCCGGCGTGGCCCCGGTGGCCGCGTTGTCGCGCACCGTCTCCACGCCGTTCACGAACACGTGGGCGATGCCCTCGGCGTCCGCAGTGAGTCGGGCCGTGCCGCCGGGGAGATCATCCACGAGCGTCGCCGGAGCCGACCCGATGGTCTGCGGGTCGAACACCACGATGTCGGCGATCCAGCCCTCGGCGAGACGGCCCCGGTCGCGCAACCCGACGAGCCGCGCCGGATCGTCGGTGAGCATCTGCACCGCATGCTCGAGGGAAACGAGACGACGGCCGCGCAGCATGTCCCCGAGGAACCGGGTGGTGTAGGGCGCGCCGCACATCCGGTCGAGGTGGGCCCCGGCATCGGAGCCGCCGATCATCGCCCGATCGTCCCGCCACACCTCGTGCCGCAGCCCCCAGGACGCCTCGTCGTTGTCGGTCGCGCTCGGCCAGAGCACGGTGCGCAGCTCATCGGCGATCACCACCTCGACGAGGGCGGAGAAGTCGTCGATCCCGCGCTCCGCCGCGATGTCGGAGACCCGACGTCCCTTGAGCCCCTCGTTCGCGGCCGAGAAGGTGTCCCCGATGACGTACCCACCCCACCCGGTGAGGCGTCGGAACACGCCGGCCTCCTCGCTCACCGCACGCTCCTGCATCCAGGCGCGCACCTCCGGGTCGGCCAGCTTCGCGATGCGCTCGGGCACGGGCAGGCCGAGCACGTCGTTCCACCCGGGCATGAGGAACAGCGCACAGTGGTTGAGGAACGACATGTTCATCGGCACGAGCACCGGCATGGTGAGCGCCACGATGCGCCCGCCCCGCTCGGCCGCCCGCGTCGAGGCCGAGAGCTGTCGGGGCACCCGGTCGGGCACTGCGGAGTCCACGGTGAGCACGTTCCAGTTGATGGGACGGCCGGCCGCCTCGGTCATGGCGACGAGCAGGTCGATCTCGTCGTCCTCGAACCGGTCGAGGCACCCGTCGACGATGCCCTCGAGCTGGGTGCCCTCGTGGTCGCCCACCGCCCGACACAGTTCGACCACCTCGGCCTCGCTCGCCCACCGGGAGGCCACCGGTTCCCCGTCACCGTCGGAGTGCGTCCGCGAGAGCGTCGTCGAGAAGCCCAGGCCACCGGCCTCGAGGGAACGGTGCAGCTCAGCCACCATCGCGGCGATCTCCGCGGCGGTCGCCTCCCGCCCGATCGACTCGGCGCCCATCACGTAGCGACGCAGCGCGCAGTGGCCGACCATGAACGCCGCGTTCACCGCGACGCGACCGTCGAGACCGTCGAGGAACTCGCCGAACGTCTCCCAGGACCACGGCACGCCCTCCGAGAGCGCAGCGAGCGGCATCCCCTCGACCCGGGCGAGCATCTCCGCGGTGTAGGTCCGGTCCTCGGGACGCACCGGTGCGAGCGTGAACCCGCAGTTGCCGCCGATGATCGTGGTGACCCCGTGCACGTTCGACGGCGTGGCCATCGGGTCCCACCAGATCTGCGCGTCGTAGTGGGTGTGCAGGTCCACGAAGCCCGGCGCGACGACGAGGCCGGCGGCGTCGACCACCTGTCGGGCCTCCTCGGTGACCTCACCGATGGCGACGATGCGCCCGCCGCGGATCCCGAGGTCGGCGACGCGACCGGGCGATCCCGTGCCGTCGACGACCGTGCCGCCGCGGATCACCACATCGAGCATCGGGTTCCTCCTCGTCCCCGCCGGTGCGGACGGGGTGCGCATCTTCCCCCCTGCCCCGCCGAGTCGGCAATGCGGGTCGATCGGGACCCGGCGGTAGCCTCGAACCATGGCTGGTGCTGATCCGACGATCGAGGGCTTCCGGGCCGACCTCGAGTGGGGCACGACCCCGCGCCTCCTCCGGCAGAGCGCCGAACGGTTCGGCGACGCCGCGGCGGTCGAGGACGGCACCACGAGGCTGTCGTTCCGGGGACTGCTCGACGCAGCGAACCGGGTCGCCGCCGCCTGCATCGCCCGAGGCATCGAACCGGGTGACCGCGTGGCGGTCTGGGCCCCGAACCTCTGGGAGTGGATCCCGGTGGCCCTCGGGTTGCAGTCGGCCGGAGCGGTGCTCGTGCCCCTCAACACCCGGTACAAGGGACGTGAGGCCGCCTACATCCTCGGCCGCAGCCGGGCCCGGCTCCTCGTCACGGTCGCCGGCTTCCTCGGCAACGACTACGTCGCGCTCCTGCGGGATGCGGTCGACGTCGCGTCGGAACTCCCCGACCTGACGGCGACCGTGGTGCTGCGCACCGAGGCACCGCCCGCCGGGACCGAGGCCTGGGCGGACTTCCTCGCCCTCGGCGATGCGGTGGACCCGGGCGAGATCGAGCGGCGGGCGCTCGCGGTGGCGCCCGAGGACCTGTCGGACCTCCTCTTCACCTCGGGGACCACCGGGAACCCGAAGGGCGTGATGCAGACCCACGCCTCCACCCTGCGGGCCTTCCACGCGTGGAGCACCGTCGTCGGCCTCCGGGCCGGGGACCGGTACCTCGTCGTGAACCCGTTCTTCCATGCCTTCGGGTACAAGGCGGGATGGCTGTCCTGCCTCATGACCGGTGCGACCGTGCTGCCCCAGGCGGTGTTCGACGGCGACGAGGTGATGGCGCGCATCGGACGGGACCGGGTGAGCGTGCTCCCCGGGCCACCGACCCTGCTCCAGGGCATCCTCAACCACCCCGACCGCGACACCTACGACCTCTCGACCCTGCGCCTCACGGTGACCGGCGCGGCGGCCATCCCGGTGGAGCTCATCACCCGGCTGCGGGAGGAACTCACCTTCGAGACGATCATCACCGGGTACGGGCTCACCGAGACCTGCGGCATCGCGACGATGTGCCGCTACGACGACGACCCGGTGACGATCGCGACCACCTCCGGCCGGGCGATCCCCGACGTGGAGGTGCTCGTGGTCGACGAGGCCGGCGACGAGCTGCCCCGGGGCGAGGCGGGCGAGATTGTGGTCCGCGGCTACCAGGTCATGCGTGGGTACTTCGAGGACGACGCGGAGACCCGGGCCACCATCGACGCGCAGGGCTGGCTCCACACCGGGGACGTCGGGATCATGGACGAACGCGGGTACCTGCGCATCACCGACCGCATCAAGGACATGTTCATCGTCGGCGGGTTCAACGCGTACCCCGCGGAGATCGAGAACCTCATGCTGCGCCATCCGGGCCTCGCCCAGGTCGCGGTGGTCGGGGTACCCGACGACCGGCTCGGCGAGGTGGGCATGGCCTTCGTGGTGCCGCGCGCCGGCGCCTCCGTCGACCCCGACGAGGTGCTCGCGTGGTGCCGGGCCGAGATGGCGAACTACAAGGTGCCCCGGTACGTCGAGGTGCTCGACGAGTTGCCGCTCAACGCGATGGGCAAGGTCACGAAGTTCGCGCTGCGCGACCTCGGCCGCGCCATCGTCGCCGAGGGCCTGCGCCCCTGACCCGACGGATCAGGTCCCGATCTGGTCGGAGGCGAAGCCGCCGCCCATCTCGGCGGCCACGAGGGCTCCGGCCCGCGCCGCCTCCGCGCCGCGCAGCAACGCCTTGTTGCCGCCGTAGGCGCGGGTCGGGATCTCCGCCAGCCCCGCAGCCACCTCGGCCACCCGGGCCGCGTGGTCGCCGGCCTCGACCACCTCGTCGAGGATGCCCTGGGTGATCGCAGCGGCCGGGTAGACGAGTTCGCCCTCGAGGATGGTGGCGCCCCAGCACTCGCGACGGATGCCGGCCTGCGCGATCACGAGGGCCCAGGTCGGGAACACCATGCGCAGGCGGGTCTCGTTGATGCCGACCTTGAACGGGCCGGCCGTACCGATCCGACGATCGCAGGCCAGGGCGAGGATCGCGCCCCCCGCGATGGCGTGGCCGGTGACGGCGGCCACCGTCGGGAGCGGGGCGGTCCACAGGGCGAGCATCGTGTGGGCGACGTCCTGGAGGGCCGTGGCCCGGGTCGCCGGATCGGGCTCGCGCACGAGGCCGAGGTCGATGCCCCCCGAGAACATCCGCTCCCGCCCGTGGATGACGAGGGCACCGGCCCGAGCGTCGGCCGCCGCCTCGATGCCCCCGCGCACGGCTGCGCAGAGCGCGGGGTTCAGGACGTTGGCCTTGCCATCGTCGAGCACCACGTGGGCGATGCCGTCGTCGACGCGGAACGTGTGCACGGTGACCTCCCGGGGCGCCGAACGGCGCGCCGGGCGACTCTAGATGGGCCGCCTCGGCGGCACGGAGTGGACGGACCCGCCTAGTGTCCGGTCGAGGTGCTCGGGTGCCGTGGGGGGATCGCCGAGGATGAGCACGGCCGACGGTCGCGGGTGGCTCGACGGATTGGTGTCCGAACGCGCCCTCGGGGCGCTGGCCCTCGTGGCCGTCGCCCTCGCCGTCCTCGTCTGGCCGTTCCCGGCCCCACTCGGCGTGGTGATCGGGGGACTCCTCGTCGGTGGGCGCATCGCGCTCATCGCCCTGGGGTTCGCGCTCGTGTACCGGGCGAGCCGGGTCGTCAACTTCGCGCAGGGTGACCTCGGGCAGGTGCCGGCGACGCTGGTCGTGCTCCTCGTGCTGTCGGCCGGGTGGTCGTACTGGCTCTCCCTGGCCATCGGGATCGTGGCCGCGCTCGCGCTCGGCAGCCTCCTCGAGGTGCTCATCATCCGGCGGTTCTTCCGGGCGCCGCGTCTCATCCTCACCGTGGCCACGATCGGGCTCGCGCAGATCCTCACCGGCGCCGCCCTCCTGCTGCCCCGGTGGTTCGACAGCGACGCGCTGGCGACCCGCCTCCAGCCGCCGTTCACCGCGCGGCTCTCCCTCGGCGGCGTGATCTTCGATGCGAACGACCTGCTGACCGCCATCGTCGTCCCCGTCGCCTTCGTGCTGCTCGCGCTGTTCCTCCAGCGGTCGAGCGCAGGCATCGCGATCCGGGGTGCCGCCGAACGGGCCGATCGGGCATCCATGCTCGGCATCCCGGTGAAGCGGCTCAGCACCATGGTCTGGGCGATCGCGTCGCTGCTCGCGTTCCTCGCCATGTTCCTGCGGGCCGGGTCCGTCGGCCTGCCGATCGGGACGGTGCTCGGACCGACCTTCTTCCTCCAGGCCCTCGCCGCC
Organism: Actinomycetes bacterium; assembly: GCA_046075855.1. Classification (GTDB taxonomy): domain Bacteria; phylum Actinomycetota; class Acidimicrobiia; order IMCC26256; family IMCC26256; genus IMCC26256. The sequence goes on along the minus strand of JBJTQX010000124.1, from coordinate 4,299 downwards.
GCGGTGATCGGGCGGCTCGAGCGGTTCCCGACGATCGCCGTGGCGGCGCTTGCGCTCGGCGTGCTCGACCAGGCCATGACCTTCCAGCCGAACAACCACCCCGCCTACAACGACGTGATGCTCTTCGTCGTGGTGCTGCTCGGCCTGCTGCTCACCAGCCGAGCCTCCGGCGCCCGCTCGGGCTCGGAGATCCAGACCTGGCAGGCCGCCCGCGAGGTGCGACCGATCCCGCGCGAGCTCGCGCACCTGCCCGAGATCCGTATCGGACGCTGGGTCGGCGTGATCGCGATCGTCGGGTTCCTCCTGACCCTCCCGTCCTGGCTGTCGGCGAGCCGGCTCGGGCTGGTCACCGTCATCACGATCTTCGCCATCGTGGCGCTCTCCCTCGTCGTGCTCACGGGTTGGGCCGGGCAGGTCAGCCTCGGCCAGATGGCGCTCGCCGGCATCGGGGCGGGCGTCGGCGGGGCGATGACCGCGATCCACGGACTCGACCTCGCCCTCGCGCTGATCGGCGGCGGGATCGCCGGAGCGGCCATCGCGGTCGTCGTGGGGTACCCGGCCATCCGGAGGCGGGGCCTCACCCTCGCCGTGAGCACCCTCGCGTTCGCGCTCCTCACCTGGTCCTACCTCCTCAACACCGAGTTCATGGGCCGTTGGCTGCCCTCGGGTCGCATCGAGACCCCGCAGTTCCTCTGGGGCGCGGTCGACCTCGACACCCCGACCCGGATGTACATGCTCTGCCTCGCCGTGCTCGCGTGCGCGCTCATGGCCGTCCGCGGCCTCCGGGCGAGCCGGACCGGCCGCGTCCTCATCGCGATCCGCGAGAACGACCGGGCCGTGCGCTCCTACGGTGTCGCTGCGGTGCGCACCACGCTCGCCGGGTTCGCGATCTCGGGGTTCCTCGCCGCGGTCGCCGGGGTGCTGCTCGTCCACCAGCAGCATGGGCTCGACCTCAGCATGTTCGCCCCCGCCGAGAGCCTCCAGGCCTTCTCCATGGTGGTGATCGGCGGCCTCGGTTCGATCGCCGGCGCGATCCTCGGCGCGATCTACGTCCGGGGCGCGAACTGGCTCCTGCCCACCGAGTGGCAGTTCCTCGCCACCGGCGCGGGCCTGCTCCTCGTGCTCCTGCTGCTGCCCGGAGGATTGGGCGCCGCGCTGGCCGACCTGCGCGACGGGATGCTGCGGACGATCGCGCGACGGCGGGGCATCGTGGTGCCGAGCCTGCTCGCCGACCGGAGGGTCGAGCCGGTCGGCGGCACCGACCTCGCCAGCGATCCGGTCGCGGTCGAGGCGATCGAGGAGCTGGCATGACCACGACGACCACCACGACCACGCCGGCCCGGGGTCTGCGCGCGTGGATGCTCGCCCGCACGGGCGGCGAACCGCTCTACCCGCTCGTGGTGCTCACCGGACTGCTGGCGGTCGACGAGCTCGACCGTGCAGCGTTCGCGATCCTGCTCCCGGAGATCCGCGACGCGTTCGGCCTCGACCTCCGGGCGGTGCTGGCGGTCGTGGCGCTGGCCTCGCTCGTGGCCCTCCTCATCCAGGTCCCCATCGCGTTCTGGTCGGACCGACTCCCCCGCACCCGCATCGCCCTCCTCGGTGCGGTCGTCTGGATGACCTTCACCGGGTTGACCGGCGCGGCGATGTCGGTCCTCGTGCTGTCCATCGCACGGGCCGGTTCCGGCCTCGGGAAGGCCGTGGTCGACCCGACCCACGGCTCGTTGCTCTCCGACTACTACGACATCCCCCACCGACCCCGGGTCTTCTCCATCCACCGGGCCGGCAGCGTCATCGGCCTCACGATCGGCCCGTTGGCGGCCGGCCTCATCGCCTACTGGACGAACTGGCGGGTCCCGTTCTTCGTGTTCACGGTGCCGACCCTCGTCTTCGTGGTCCTCGGGCTCCGGCTGCGCGAGCCCAAGCGCGGCGTGTGGGAGAAGCGCGCGGCCGGGGCCGCTGAGGATGCGGTGGAGACCGAGGACCTCCCGCCCTCGTTCGCCGAGTCGTGGCGCATCGTCTGGCAGGTCGGAAAGCTGCGCCGCATCTTCTACGCGCTCCCGTTCCTCGCAGTCGCGCTCATCGGACTGGCGAGCCTCACCTCGCTGCACTACTCGCAGACGTTCGGACTCGATGAGCGGGCTCGGGGCATCGTGGCGGCCTGCGTGGAACCGGCGGCCCTCATCGGGTTGTTCGTCGGCATCCCGATCGCCACCCGGCTCCTCCAGCGCGATCCGGGGCTCGTGCTGAAGTTCATCGCACTGGTGAACGCGATCGTCGCGGCGTTGTGGATCGGGTTCGCCCTCGCCCCGAACATCGCGGTGGCCGTGGCGATCGCGGTGACCACCGTTGCCCTCATCTCGATCACCACCCCCGGCATCGGGGCCTCGCTGTCGCTCGCCACCCCGCCCAAGGTTCGCTCGTTCGGGTACGCGGTCGCCGCGCTCTGGATCCTCCCGGGCCTCGTCGTGCTCCCCATCATCGGCCAGATCGCGGACCAGCATGGGGTCCGCGTCGGCCTCCTCGTGCTGACCCCGGTGTTCCTCGTCGGATCCTTCATCCTCGCGAGTGCCGGCACGCAGGTGGCCGACGACCTCAAGCAGGTCTGGACCTCGGCGGCCGCGCAGAGCGAGGTGCTCTACCAACGGCGTCAGGGGCTCGTGAAGCTCCTGCTCGTGCGCGGCCTCGACGTCGGGTACGACGGGGTGCAGGTGCTCTTCGGCGTCGACTTCGAGGTGGACGAGGGCGAGATCGTCGCCCTCCTCGGCACGAACGGGTCGGGCAAGTCGACCCTGCTCAAGGCGGTGTCCGGTCTCGTGGAGGCCAGCGCCGGTGCCGTCGTGTTCGACGGTCGCGACATGACCTACGCGCCGCCACACGAGGTCGCGGCGCGCGGCATCACCCAGGTGCCCGGAGGACAGGGCGTGTTCCCTGCGCTCACCGTGCGCGAGAACCTCCAGCTCGCCGGGTGGCTGCACCGCCGCGACCGCGCAGCGGCGCGGGCCCGGACCGAGGAGGTCCTCGAGCTGTTCCCGGTCCTGCGCGAGCGGATCGAGGAACCGGCGGGCAACCTGTCCGGCGGCCAGCAGCAGATGCTGACCCTCGGGATGGCCTTCATCGAGCGGCCCCGCCTCCTCATGATCGACGAGCTCTCGCTCGGACTCGCCCCGGCGGTCGTCGGCCAGCTCCTCGAGATCGTGCGCCGCATCCGGGACGCCGGGACGACGATCATCGTCGTGGAGCAGTCGGTGAACGTGGCGCTCACCATCGCCGAGCGCGCGTACTTCATGGAGAAGGGCGAGATCCGTTTCGAGGGCCCCACCGCCGAACTGCTCGAGCGGCCCGACATCCTGCGCTCCGTCTACCTCGAGGGCGCGGCGAGTCGAGGTGCGGCGCTCGCCGCCGCGCGCACCGAGGAGCGGTCGGCGCTCCCCCCGGCTGAGCGTCCGGTACGGCTCGAGGTGCGCGACGTCTCGAAGCGGTTCGGTGGCATCCACGCGCTGCGCGACGTCTCCTTCGACGCCCACGAAGCCGAGATCCTCGGCTTCATCGGCCCGAACGGCGCGGGGAAGACCACGCTGCTCGACGCGATCTGCGGCTTCATCCCCACCGACGCCGGGCGGGTGACCATGGCCCGCGACGGTGAGGTCATCGACCTCTCGCGCGAGCGGGCCGACGCTCGGGCTCGCCTCGGCCTCGGTCGCTCATTCCAGGACGGACGGTTGTTCCCCGGGCTCACCGTGGCGGAGACCATCGCGGTGGCGCTCGAATGCCGGGTCGAGGTGCGGGACCCGATCGCCGCCGCCCTCCACCTCCCCGCCGTCGGCGACTCGGAGGCGGCGGTCGCCGAACGGGTGGAGGAGCTCATCGAGCTCATGGGTCTCGGCGCGTTCCGGGACAAGTTCACCCGCGAGCTGTCGACCGGGAGCCGGCGCATCGTCGACATGGCCTGCGTGCTCGCCCACCAGCCCTCGGTGCTCCTGCTCGACGAACCGTCGAGCGGCATCGCCCAGCGCGAGGCCGAGGCCCTCGGCCCCCTGCTGCTGCGCATCCGTGACGCGCTCGACGCGACGATCCTCATCATCGAGCACGACCTCCCGCTCCTGACCTCGGTCGCCGACCGCCTCGTCGCGCTCGACCTCGGGGCCGTGGTCACCATCGGGGACCCCGCCGAGGTCGTCGCACATCCCACCGTCGTCGAGTCCTACCTCGGCACATCCGAAACCGCGATCGCCCGCTCCGGCTCCACCGGGGCGACCGAGACTTGAGCAAACCCGACCAGGAGGAACCATGCAGCCC
>JBJTQX010000123.1:0-15883 GCA_046075855.1 Actinomycetes bacterium | reverse complement strand
ATGAGCTCCATGGCCCGCGTGATCTTCTTGGTCGACTGGACCGAGAGGATCCGTCGCTTGAGGATGCGTTCCTGGCCGCCGGCCATGAGACTGTCGTGACTCCCGTTACTCGGTGGCGAGCGTCTTGGTGGATTCGGCCTCACCGAGCGCCTCGGCGTCGGCGTCCGGGTGCCCCGCCGCTGCGGCGCTCCCGCCCCGGGAGGCGAGGAACTGCGCCTTGACGTCGAGGATGGCCGCGACCATCGCCCCCTCGTCCGGCAGCGTGCCCTGGTCGCGGATCTGACCGAGCAGGTTCGCGTACCGGGTGCGGAAGGCGTCGAGCAGGGCCGCCTCGAAGGCCTTGATGTCCGCGACCGGGATGTCGAGGATGAGGTTCGGCTCGTCCTTGGTCCCCGTCCCTGCGAACACGACGACCACCTGCTCCTCGACCGGCATCGGCGAGTTGAGCGGCTGCTTGAGCAGCTCGACGAGGCGGTAGCCACGCTCGAGCTGGTTCTTCGACGCCGCGTCGAGGTCCGAGCCGAAGGTTGCGAACGACTCGAGGTCACGGAACTGGGCGAGGTCGAGCTTGAGCGTTCCGGCGACCGCCTTCATGGCCTTGATCTGCGCGGCACCACCCACGCGGGACACCGAGATGCCCACGTCGACGGCCGGGCGCACACCCGACTTGAAGAGGTCGTCCTGGAGGTAGATCTGGCCGTCGGTGATCGAGATCACGTTGGTCGGGATGTACGCCGAGACGTCACCCGCCTTGGTCTCGATGACCGGGAGCGCCGTGAGCGAACCGGCACCGAGGTCGTCGGAGAGCTTCGCCGCACGCTCGAGCAGCCGGCTGTGCAGGTAGAACACGTCGCCCGGGTACGCCTCGCGGCCCGGCGGCCGGCGCAGCAGCAGCGAGAGCTGACGGTAGGCCTCGGCCTGCTTCGAGAGGTCGTCGTACACCACGAGCGCGTGCTCGCCGTTGTCCATCCAGTGCTGGCCGATGGCCGCGCCGGCGTACGGGGCGAGGTACTTGAACACGGCCTCGTCACCCGCCGGGGCGTTGACGACGACGGTGTACTCCATCGCGCCGCGCTCCTCGAGGGTCGCCACGGTCTGGGCGACGGACGAGGCCTTCTGGCCGACGGCGACGTAGATGCACTTCACGCCCGAACCGCGCTGGTTGAGGATCGTGTCGATGGCGATCGTGGTCTTGCCGGTCTTGCGGTCGCCGATGATGAGCTCGCGCTGACCGCGGCCGACCGGGGTCATGGCGTCGACCGCCTTGATGCCGGTCTGGAGCGGCTCGTGCACCGGCTTGCGACCGACGATGCCCGGGGCCTGCACCTCGAGGCGTCGGGTCGTGTCGGTGGCGATCGGGCCCTTGCCGTCGATCGGGAGGCCGAGCGCGTTCACGACGCGACCGAGGAGGGCGTCGCCCACCGCGATGGAGAGGATGCGCCCGGTCGCCCGGACCGCCTTGCCCTCCTCCACGCCCTCGGCCTTGCCGAGGACGACGGCGCCGATGGCGTCCTCGTCGAGGTTGAGGGCGAGACCCAGCAGGCCGCCCTCGAACTCGAGGAGCTCGTTGACCGCGGTGTTCGGCAGCCCGGCGACCCGGGCCACGCCGTCACCGACGTCGAGCACCTGCCCGACCTGCTCGGCGGCGAGGGTCGGGGTGTAGGAGTCGACGTGCTTGCGCAGCGCCGCCGCGATGTCGGTCGCGTTGATGGTCAGCTCGGCCATGTCAGATCTGCTCCTTGAGCTGTTCGAGCCGGTGACGGACGGTGCCGTCGATCACGGTGTCGCCGACCTTGGCCACGATGCCTCCGAGCACCTTGGGGTCGACGATCACCTTCAGTTCCACGTTCTTGCCCACGGCCCGGCTGATCGCCTCGGCGAGGCGGGCCTGGTCGCGCTCGTCGAGCTCGATGGCGGTGCGCACCTCGGCGACCTCACGCTCCCGACCTGCGGCCGCCAGTTCCACGAAGCGGTCCACGATGGCGGAGAGGTCACTGCCCCGGCCGGCGGCGACGATCGCCGCAGCGAGGGCCGTCGAGGTCTCGAGCGCCTTGGCCCCGATGAGCTCGCTCACCACGGCGAACCGCCGCTCGGCGGGCAGGCTCCGGTCGACGAGGGCCGAGCGCAGCGCGTCGTTGCCCTCGACCGCGCGGGCGAAACGGAAGAGCTCGTCCTCGATCTCCTCCACGTGCCCCTCGGCCCGGGCGATCCCGAGGAGGGCCTCGGCGTAGGCGTCGACGCGCTCGGTGCTCACGACCGCGTGCCCCCGACCTCGTTGATGAAGGACTCGACGAGCGCCCTCTGGGTGTCACGGTCGAGGTTGCGCTGGACGACCCGCTCGGCGAGGTCGACCGAGAGCTCGGCGACCTGGGACTGCAGGTCGGCCATGGCCCGCTCGGTCGCCAGTTGGGCGTCGGCGTTGGCGCGGGCCCGGATGTCGGCCGCGTCGGCCTCGGCCCGGGCGATGGTCTCCGTCCGGACCCGGTCGGCGTCGGCCTTCGCCGCCTCGATGAGCTTGCCGGCCTCGGCGCGAGCCTCGGCGATGATGCTCTCGTGCTGGCCGTCCGCCTGCTGGGCCGCGGCCCTGGCGGCCTCGGCGGCCTCGAGGTCCTCACGGATCTTGGCCTCACGGTCGGCGAGACCCTGGCGCAGCGCCGGGAAGCCGAACTTGATGAGACCGAAGGCGACGATCAGGAAGGCGATGCCGCCCCAGATGATCTCGCCCGTCGCCGGGAGCAGCGGGCTCGGAGCCGCGTAGCAGTTCTTCGCCTCGACGTCGAAGGTCGCTTCATCGATCTTGCCGGCCTCTAACTCCTCGGCCTTCTCCAGGAGGCACTTGGAGATCTCCCCGGCGCTCCCGCTCGCGTGCGCGACGCCCGGCACGGTCACGACCGTACCGAGTGCGAGCAGCGAGACGGCTACCAACCGTCGGATGCGCATAGCGCGTCCCTTCCCTTCAGGCGCCGGGGCGCTCAGATGAACTTGACGACGAAACCGATGAGGGCGAGCGCCTCGGCGAAGGCGATACCCAGGAACATCGTGGTGCGGACGTTGCCGGCCATCTCGGGCTGGCGGGCCATGGCCTGGACCGACTGGCCGACGAGGTAGCCGATGCCGATGCCCGGGCCGATGGCGGCGAGGCCGTAGCCCACCGCCGAGAGACCGGCCTTGAATCCGGTGTCGGTGATGCCGGAGGCGGCGAGGGTCATGAGGGTGCTCACTGCAGGGTTCTCCTTGGTGGTTGGAGCTGGTGGTGTTGGGACTGGATCAGTGCTCGGGGTGGACCGACTCACCGATGTAGACGGCGGTGAGGATGGTGAAGATGTAGGCCTGGAGGAGGGCCACCAGGACCTCGAACGCCGTCATGAACAGCAGGCCGAAGAACGGCAGCGGGATGAAGGCGATCTGGTAGGCGCCGCTCTCGTGCTTCATGAGCTCCACGCACATCACGGCGAACACCGTGAGGAGCACGTGGCCGGCGACCATGTTGGCGAAGAGTCGCACGGCGAGCGAGAACGGGCGGACGAGGTACTTCGAGATGAACTCGATCGGGATCACCAGCACGTAGAGCGGCTTGGGCACGCCCGGCGGGGTGATGTTCTTGAAGATGTAGAGGGGACCTTGGGTCTTGAAGCCCGCCCCGATGAACACGATCCACACGATGATGGCGAGGAGGCCCGGGAGCGCGATGCGCGCGGTGGCCGGGAACTGGATGCCCGGGAACACCGACCAGACGTTGATGAAGTAGATGAAGAAGAAGAGCGACGCGAGGAACGGCGTCCACTTCTTGCCCTCGTGGGCGCCCATCACCTCCACCGCGATCTGCTCCTCGATCGCGAGGTACCCGGCCTCCGCGACGTTCTGGAGCCCGTGGGGCACGAGGGCCCGCTTGCGGCTCCCGACCACGAAGATCACGAGGCAGATCACCATCGAGACCAACACCATGATCGCGGTCTTGTTCAGCGCGTACGGCGTGCCCTTGAACAGGAGCGCCTTCCACTCGAAGAGCTCGGTGATCCCGTTCGGGAACAGTTCGGCGACGACGGTCACCCTTCCTCCTTGCGGGGGCTGTGCGAGATGGGACCCGGTGCGACGGGCTTGAGGCCCGGAGCGCCGAGGGTGAGGCTGACGGACGGCATCTCCCAGAAGAGGAGACCGAGGTGCATCCCGGCGACGGTCAGCACGAAGGCGGTGATGCTCACGCCGGGACGGCCCGACAGGGCGATCGCGGCCAGCGTGATGAGGCCGAAGCGCAGGACGTAGCCGCCGATGGCCGCCACCGAGACCGCCTCGGGCGAGATCCGGGCGGACCAGGTGATGAGCCGGGATGCGAGCAGGAAGTTGAGCGCCACGACGGTCACGCCGAGCAGTGCACCGACGACGCTGCGGCGGCCGCCGAGCAGCGCAGCGGCCACGATCACCGCCGGAGCGACGAGCAGGGCCCGCCGGACCATGTGGTCGGCGACCCGGCTCTCGTGGTCCTCGGGCAGGCCGACCCGTACGTCGGCGGGGGCGAGGCTCACGCGGCCCTCCTCGCCCACGGCTTGCCGGCGTCCTCCGCGGCCGAAGCCGCCTGGTACCGGTAGTAGATGGTCACGCCGACCGCGATGACCCCGAGGATCCCGAACGCGATCATGAACACGGGTCGGGTGCCGAGCAGGCGGTCGAGCAGAGCCCCCACGGCACCGAAGGCCACGGGTCCGAGCACGAAGGTGAGCGCGGTCGACAGCGCGTCGTTGTACCCGGGCTTGGCCTTCGGCAGCAGCGCTCGTGTGCGGGGTCCCACCCCAGCGACTTCCCCCGTGTCGGTGGCCGGGCGCGCGAGGCATGGCCACGAAGGTCTTCGGACGGGCGGCAACGTACCGATCCCCCGGCCCCGTCGCAAACCGTGCGGAGGGTGGTGACGGGATCGATTCAGGCCTCGCCGGCGCCGCGGTTCCGGTCGGCCGGACCCCCCGAGCCCACCGGGGTCCGACGTCCGTCACCCGGCCCCTCGTCGACCCGAGATCCGCCCGAGGCGGCGACCACCTCGGCCTCCCAGTCGCCCCTCCGAGGGAAGAACAGGCCGTAGAGCAGGAGGGCCAGGGCGAGGATGAGGACCGGCACGAGCGCGTTCCCCTGATCGGTGTAGGTCGGGATGAGCGCGACCCCCGAGAGCAGTGCGGTCCAGAGCCAGAGGATGGCCACGGTGCGGCGCGGGCCGTGGCCCAGCCGCATGAGGCGGTGGTGGAGGTGCTCCTTGTCGGCCACCGAGAAGGAGCGGCGCTTGAGGACCCGCCGGAGGAACGAGAAGGCCGTATCGACGATGGGCACGCCGAGGATCACGAACGGGATGAACAGCGGCGCGAAGAAGAAGTACGTGACCCCGCTGTACTGGTAGTCGGCCCGGCCACCGATGGTGATGGTGGTGACCGCCATGAGGAGGCCGAGGAACAGCGCGCCGGCGTCGCCCATCATGATCCGGGCCGGGTGCCAGTTGTACGGCAGGAACCCCACGCAGACCCCGACCGCGATGACCGCCACGAGCGGGGCCACGTTGGAACCCTCGAGGAAGCCGTTCTTGAACAACCGGTCGCTGTAGAGGAACAGCGCCGTCCCGGCGATGGCCACGATGCCGCCGGCCAGGCCGTCGAGGCCGTCGATGAGGTTGATGGCGTTCGCGAACAGCACGACCATGAGCACGGTCACGACGGGCGCGAGGTCGGCGGAGAGCACGAAGGTGTCCCCGGCCACGAACGGCACCCGGAAGAACAGCATCTGCACACCGAAGAGGCTGAGCACGCCGCCGGCGACGACCATCCCCGCGACCTTGGCCGGAGGCGAGACGTCGCGCAGGTCGTCGAGCGCACCGACCGCGAACATGATCGCCGCGGCGATCAGCACCCCGAGCGGTTCCGAGGACCCGTTGAACATCTCACGGAACTGCGGAACCTGGGAGGCGACCGCCAGGGCGACCACGAAGCCGACGAACATCCCGGCACCGCCGAGCGACACCATCGGACGGGTGTGGACGCCCCGCGGGTTCGGCGGCACGACCGCGCCGGCCCGGATCGCGATGCGCCGCACGAGCGGCATCACCGCGGCGGTCACGCCGGCGGCGACGAGGAACGCGACCGCGTACCCGCCCACGCTCCGACCGTCAGTCGTAGAGGCCGGGGTACGGGACGAACTTCGAGCAGAGCGCGTGCACGCGGCCGAGCACCTCGCCGCGCACCGACTCGTCCTCGGGCGCGCGCAGCACCGTGCCGATGAGCTCGGCGATCTCGGCCATCTCCGGCTCACCCATCCCGGCCGTGGTCACCGAGGCGGTGCCGAGGCGGATGCCGCTCGTCACGAAGGGCTTCTCGGGGTCGTTCGGGATGGCGTTCTTGTTGCAGGTGATGCCGGCGAGGTCGAGCGACTCCTGCGCGACCTTGCCGTTGACCCCGAACGGGCGGAGGTCCACGAGGACGAGGTGGTTGTCGGTGCCGCCGGACACGATGCGGAACCCGGCCCCGGCGAGCCCGTCGGCGAGTGCCCGAGCGTTGCGCACGATCTGGGCCGCGTAGTCGCGGAACTCCGGGCGCTGGGCGAGGCCGAAGGCCACGGCCTTGGCCGCCACGACGTGCATGAGCGGGCCGCCCTGCAGGCCGGGGAACACCGCCTTGTCGATGGCCGCGGCGTGCTCGGCCCGGCTCAGGATGCAGCCGGCCCGCGGGCCGCGCAGCGTCTTGTGGGTGGTGAAGGTCACCACGTCCGCGTGCGGCACGGGCGACGGGTGGGCCCCACCCGCGATGAGCCCCGCGATGTGGGCGGCATCGACCATGAGCAGTGCCCCGACCTCGTCGGCGATCGACCGGAACGCGGCGAAGTCGATCTCGCGCGGGTACGCGGTGGCACCCGCGATGATCATGCGCGGCCGTTCGGCGAGCGCGGTGGCCCGCACCGCATCCATGTCGATGCACTCCGAGTCCGCGTCGACGCCGTAGGCCACGAAGTCGTAGATGCGGCCGGAGAAGTTCACCGGGGAGCCGTGGGTCAGGTGTCCGCCCTGGTCGAGGCGCAGGCCCATCACCTTGTCCCCGGGGTTGAGCAGCGCGAGGTACACGGCCATGTTCGCGTTGGCCCCGGAGTGCGGCTGCACGTTCGCGTGCTCCGCGCCGAACAGCGACTTCACCCGGTCGCGCGCGAGTTCCTCGGCCTCGTCCACCACCGCGTTGCCGCCGTAGTAACGCTTCGCCGGGTAGCCCTCCGAGTACTTGTTCGTGAGCGGGGAGCCCTGCATCGCCATCACTGCGGGCGAGGTGAAGTTCTCCGACGCGATGAGCTGCAGAGTCGTGTTCTGCCGTTCGACCTCGCGGCGCAGGATGTCGGCGAGCGCCGGGTCGGCGGCGAGGAGGGCGTCGTAGGCGGGGTCGGTCATCGGGGTTGCTCCGGGGGTCGTGGGTCAGTCCTGCTCGAGGCGGGCGATCTTCTCGACGCGGGTCGCGTGGCGACCGCCGGCGAACTCCGCCCCGAGGTACGCCCGCATGGCGTCCTCGGCCACCTGCTCGCCGACGAAGCGGGCTCCGATGGCACAGACGTTCGCGTCGTTGTGCTCCACCGCGAGGCGGGCCGAGGTGACGTCGTGCACCACGGCGGCTCGAGCACCGGTGACCTTGTTCGCCGCGATCGCGATCCCGTTCCCGCTCCCGCAGACCAGGACCCCGCGGTCGGCCTCCCCCGCCACCACCGCGCGGGCCACCGCGGCGCCGAAGTCCGGGTAGTCGACGGAGCCGTTCGAGTCGGTGCCGAGGTCGATCACCTCGTGGCCGTCGGCCGCAGCCGCGGCCCGCAGGTGCTCCTTGAGCGCGAACCCGGCATGGTCGGCGCCGAACGCGATCCTCACGCCCTACCGCCCGTCGACCGCTCGCTCCGCACGGTTCGCACCCTACCCGCGGGTTCGGTGCGGTCCGGGGGTGAACTCAGGCGGTCTCGGCGTCGCCCCGACGGCGCGACGCCCGCAGCAGGAGGCCGCCACCGAGGACCGCCGCACCACCGATGACCGCGATCCCGAGGACATCGCCACCGGTCACCGGCAACGATCCGTCCGCGCCACGGGTGATCTGCTCGCCGAGCACCTCGGTCGGGATCGTGCGCCGGGTCGTGCCACCCCGGGTCGTGGTCGTCGCGTTCGGGGCGACGGTGGTCGAGGTGGAGACGATGAAGGGGTCCGTCACCGGCGGGTAGGTCGGCTCCGCCGTCGCCACGCCGGGAGCCAGCCCGAGGGTCAGGATCGCCCCGAGGTACCCAGCGGCGAGCGCGCGACGCGGCGTCAACATGGCCACACTTTGCCACGGAGTGCGGTCACCACGCCACCCCGAATCCGGGACGGAACGCGCAGTCGACCCCGTATTCCGAAGCCTGGTCGGTCCGTTCACGGTTCGAACGACCGCGGTTCCTCGTCACGCCACGTGGTGGACCCGTGGTGCCAGGTGGTCGCCGGCACCCGGGCCGATGGACGCACCGACACCCGGGCCCGACCCTGGGGCAGGTCGAACCGCAGCGTGAAGGTTCGGGTCGCACCCCGGCTCACCCGGAAGTTCCCCGCGACCATGCGGGCGGGCCCGTCACGCCCGCGGGTCTGGATCGCGTCGGCCCCCTCGAGCCGGATGGACCGGGCCCACGCGGGCACATCGAACGTGAGCACCCCGGCGTACTCGCCCTCGGCGAGATCGGTGAGCGGCGACGGTCCTGCGGCGTACGCACCCAGTCCGGTCGGCGTGTCGTTGCGCACGCGGGCGGTGACGGTGACCCGACGCCCGCCCCCGGCGCGGTCGGTCGCGGCCACCGTCGCGTCGACCACGAGGTAGGGATCGAGCTTGTTCGCGCCCACGTTGGCGATCGAGAGCGCCAGCGCGTCTCGCGGCACCTCACCCCCGACACCGGCGGCGCGCCAGGCCCGGTCCTGCGTCGGGTGGGGCGACCAGGCGAGCACGTGCCGCCCGGCGGCGGCGGGACCGAGGGCATCGAGCAGGTCGGCCGCGTCCCAACCCTGCTCGTCGAGCCGGGTGATCACCGCACGCGCCACCTGCGACAGGCCGGCGTGCCGTTCCGACTGCCCGGACGACCCGCCCTCCGGATCGCCCGGGTCGTAGCCGACCCCCCGGTACTGCTCGGCGAGCAGGTAGTCGAGCACGTTCGATACGTCGAGCCGTCGCCCCTCGACCTCGACCGGTCCGGTCGCGGCGAGCAACCCGCGCAACGCGACGGGATCGAGCACGAGCACGCCGTCGACCGCGCCTCCCCTCGCCCGCGCCCACAGCGCCGCGGCGAGCCGCGCGTTCGGTGCGAGGTCGGGCGAGAACGCGAGGTTCCGGATCTCCTCGTTCGGTCGGGTCCAGACCCACGGTGCGAGCTCGGGCGGGATCGGGGTCGAAGCATCGGGCGGGTTGGCCGCGGTGACGCTGCCCACCTCGCCGAGCGCGAACCGTCCGTCCGCGAACCGCAGGTCGCCCGCCAGCAACCACATGCCCGAACCTGACCGCATCTCGGCGTTGCTCGCCGCGAAGAGCACGTAGCGGGCGGGGCCGCGCAGCACCTCGGTGAGCCCCACCGACGCGTCGCTCAGCTCGGCCGTCGCACGGTCGATGCGCGCGAGCTGCGTCGCGAACCGACCGCGCGCGTCGGCCAGGGGCCCCACCAACGCTCGTGACGGACCGAGCCGCACCCGGCGGATGCGCGCGCCGGCCCTCGTCGAGATGCCGTGGAGCTCGTCGAGGAGGGCGAGCCGCTGTGCCCCGTCCGCCGGTCGACCGCGGACCGCGCGTTGGGCCGACGCGGTCGCGTCCGCTCCGGCCGCGGTCACGGTCGCCGCGGCGCCGGTGAGTGCGTCAACCGAACGGATCTGACGTCCGAGCACCGGCAGCACCCGCAACGGGACCACCACCGGGGAACGGGTCGCCGCGTGCGCGGCGCGGAAGTCGTCGCGGGCGTCGCGCATCGCGTCGAGGCCCTCGCCCCGCAGGACGTCGGCCGCGTGGAGGTCGCGCTGGGCCGACTCGAGCCGATCGATGCCGGCCTGCGCCCGGTCACCGGCCCGCAGCAGCGCGGCACCGGCGAGCGCGGCCCACACGGCGACGAGGAGGAGGGCGACGGTCAGGCCCGCGCGGAGCCGGCGCGGACGCGCCGTCGGGTCGGCGGCCATGGGCATCGAGCGTAGGCGCCGACACACCGCGCCGGGTCGCGACGCGGCGCCTAGCCTCGAACCGTGCCCGGTGACGACGAACTCGCCAAGGTGACGCTCGCGCACCTCCGCGACCCGAGCGCCATCTGCGCCCGCCGCTTGGCCCGCGAGCACGCGGACGGCCGGGGACACGCGAGCGGCACGCTGCGCTTCGCGGTCTCGGGCCGGCTCGAGCAGTGCGCAGCCCTCGCCCAGGCGACCATGGAACCGCCGAGGGCGGTGCACTTCCCCGACCCGACCGACCTGCCGCCCGAGTCGCGCCGGGTGTTCGCGACCACGGTGCGCTGGTACCTCACGATCTTCGGCGACACCGTGGCCCGGAGCGAGGACTCCGGGGGCTTCGTGACCCCGCGCCCGGACCTCGGCATCCGGCTGGTCGGACCGGCCGGCCTGCGGTTCGTCGACGAGCACGGCGCCGCCGAACTGCGGCTCCTGCGCTACGGGGCTCGCGACGGCGTGCCCGCCGCGCTGCTCGAGGATCCCGCGGTGCGGTTCGCGCTGCTGCGGCACGCGGAGTGGCTGCGCGGCTTCGCGGGACCGACGCGGGTCACCGTCGCCGACCTCATCCGGGGCGAGGCGGTCACCGAGGCGATCGACCCCCACCTCGTCGGTCCCACCTGCGACGCATGGCTCGCCGAGCAGGTGGCAACCATCCGGTTGCGGGTCGCCGAACCGGTGCCGACCATCGGTACTGCATGTGCGTGGTGCGGGTTCATCGGTTCCTGCGAGGCGTTCCGGGCATGAGCCGCGACCGACTCCTGCCCGAGGTGCTCGGGCTCACCGCGACCGCGTACGACGCGTGGCGGCGCTGCCCGCGTCGGTACCTCGCGGGCCACCTGCTCGGCCTGCCCCGCAGCGATGCCGGCGGCGCGCCCGACTTCGGCACCCTCGTCCACGCGCTCATGCACCGCATCCACGACACCGGTTCGTGCACCGATCCGATGCACGTGACCGAGGTGCTCGAGGCCCACGGCGCGGACACCGGCCCCATCCCCGCGATGGTGGCGCGCCACGCCCGGCGGTGTCCCGCAGACCGGGCGGAGGCCGCGCGCTACGAGCACGAGTTGGCCCGGTTCCACCGCCCCGCGCCGCAGTTCATCGTGGGCGGACGCCTCGACGCCCTCTGGCGGATCGGGGACGTGCTCGAGGTCCGCGACTACAAGACCGGGGCGCGCGCCACCGAACGGGTCGCCGACGATCCCCGGGCCCGGCTGCAGGCCTGGCTCGCCGCACCCGTGGCGACCTCCCGGGGGTTGCGCCTGCGCGTCCGGTACGAGCACCTCGCGGCGGAGATCGACGACGAGCCGGACCCGTTCGAACCGGAGCCCGACGACCTCGCCGCGATCGAGGATGAGCTGTGCACCGCGGTGCGCGCCATCCGCGATGCGGGCGCCGACACCTCGGGGGCCGGGTTCGCCGGGATCGCCGACCCCGTGACCTGCGGGTTCTGCGACTACCGGTCGATCTGCCCGGACTCGGCGGCGCCGGGCGAGCCCACCTGGCCCGAACCCCAGGAGGACGATGCGGACGCGCCGGCCTGACGGGCCGCGTCGGAGCGGGCGCGCGCGGCGCCCGTAGGCTCCGCCGCCGTGACGATCGACCCCCGCACCCCCGTCCTCGTCGCAGTCGGTCAGGCGGAGCAGCGCCCCGCCGACCCCCGGGACGGGCTCGAACCGATCGACCTGCTCGCCGCCGCCGTCACCGCGGCCGACCGCGACGCACCCGGCCTCGCCGCGCGCGCCGACACCGTCGCGGTCGTCGAGTTCATGTCGGCCCGCTACCCCGATCCGGGCCGCGCGCTCGCCCGCCGCATCGGGGCCGAGCCCCGCCGCACGGTGCACACCGCGGTCGGCGGCAACACGCCGCAGATGCTCGTGAACCACTTCGGTCGGGCGGTCCTCGCCGGCGAGGCCGACGTCGTGCTCATCGGCGGGGTCGAATCGGTGTACTCGCGGTCGCGGGCCCGTCGCCTCGACCCGCCCGTCGACCTCGCGTGGGCCACGCGCGACGCCGAGGACCCGGCCTGCCCCGAGGTGCTCGGCGACCCCCGTCCGGGGACCTCGGACTACGAGAACGCGCACCACGCCATCGCGCCCACGAGCATGTACCCGCTCTTCGAGTCGGCGATCCGTCACGCCGCGGGCCGCACGGTCGAGGAGCACCGTCGCCACGTCGGCACCATCTGGGAGCACCTCGCCGCGGTCTCGAGCACGAACCCGCACGCCGCGAGCCGAACCTCGTTCACCGCGGACGAGATCACCCGGCCCGGTGCCGACAACCGCATGGTGACCTTCCCCTACACGAAGCGCATGTGCGCCAACATCCACGTCGACCAGTCGGCCGCGCTGCTGCTCTGCTCATACGGCACCGCGCAGGGTGCGGGCGTCGCCCCCGAATCCATGGTGTTCCCGTGGTCGGGGGCCGAGGCCTTCGACCACTTCCACGTGACCGAACGGTGGTCGCTGGCCGAGTCACCGGCCATCCGCGCGACCGTCGGGGCCACGCTCGATGCGGCCGGCATCGGCCTCGACGACGTCGCCCGCTTCGACCTCTACTCCTGTTTCCCGTCCGCGGTGCAGCTGGCGCTCGGCGCGACCGGGCTGGCCGGACCCGCCACCGACCCCCGCCCGATCAGCGTCACCGGCGGATTGGGTTTCGCCGGCGGACCGGGCAACGCGTACGTGGTGCGGTCGATCGCGTCGATGGTCGAGGCGTGCCGCCGCGATCCCGGTTCGCTCGGACTCGTCACCGCGCTGGGCTGGTACGCGACGAAGCACGCGGCCGGCCTCTACTCCACGACCCCCGCACCGCGGGCGCCCCGCTTCGTGCCCCGCCACGAGGTGCAGCCGTCCGTGGATGCGCTCCCGGCCCGCGAGCCCGCCGGTCTCGTGGTCGGCGACGGGGTGCTCGAGGCCACCTCGGTCGTGGTGGACCGCGACGGCGAACCCGCGCTCGGACTGGTCACGGTGATCTGCCCCGACGGCAGTCGGGCCATGGCGAACTCGACCGACCGGGACTGGCTGCGCGCGCTCACCGTCGAGGCCCACGAGGGCCGGACCGTACGGCTCACGAACGACGGCACGACGAACCGCGTCGAGGCCTGAGCCCACGCGCGGCGCGGCGCGCGTCCACCGCTAGGGTCCGCCACGTGACCGATCGCGCACCGAGCCGGGGCCGCACCCTCTGGTGGGGGTTCACCCTGCGCTGCGCGCGCTGCGGATCGGGGCGTCTGTTCCGCAGCTACCTGCGCATGGTCCCGGACTGCCCGCGCTGCGGCCTGCACTTCGAACGGGAGCAGGGCTACTGGACCGGCGCGCTCGCGTTCAACATGATCGCCACGGGTGGGCTCTTCACGATCATCTTCGTGACCGCGCTCGTGCTCACGATCCCCGACGTGCCGGTGGTGCCGCTGCTCGCGATCACCATCCCGATCATGGCCCTCGGCCCGATCGTCTACTACCCGTTCTCGAAGACCCTCTGGGTCGCGGTGGACCGGGCATTCCTCCAGCGCCTCGACCCGAACGAACGCTTCGACGAACGGCTCTGAGGCGCCCGGCGCTCAGCCGGCGAGGTCGACCCGCAGCGTCAGCACGCCGTCGGAGAACTCCCAGGTCGCGTCGCCGACGATGGCGAAGTCCTGGAAGTCGAGCTGGGCCTGACGTACGAAGCGCTCGCGTTCAGGGCCGGCGACCGGCGGCAGCGGACGCTCCCGCACCGCCGCGGCCCGCTCCCGGAACCGCGCCAGCATCGCGTCGACGTCGAGTTCGTCACTGCGTTGCGTCATGCCCGCACGGTACCCGTGCCGGTCAGCGCAGGCGGCGCGCCACGAGCACCCGGTCGCGCCCCGAGAGGTCGACCACCGTCTCGGCCTCGGCGAAGCCGGCGCGGCGGGCGGCCGCACGCAACGGCTCGGCCTGCTGCGGGGCGTGCTCGAGCACGAGCACCCCGTCGGTCGCGAGCCACCCGGGCGCGTCCTGCAGGATCTCCTCGAGGCACTCGAACCCGGTCTCGCCGCTCACGAGCGCACCGTGGGGCTCCCAGTCGACGACCTCGGCGGGAAGGTCCCCCACCTCGTGGGCCGCGATGTACGGCGGGTTGGACACGATGAGCCGCAACGCGCCGCGCGCCTCAGCCGGCAGCGCGTCGAACCAGGTGCCCTCGACCACCCGCACCCGGGTGGCACCGCACCCGGCCACGTTGGCCCGCGCCACCGCGAGCGCATCCGCGCTCGCGTCGGTCGCCCACACCTCGGCGTCGGGCAGCCCCCGCTCGAGCGCGATCGCGATGGCTCCGCTCCCCGTGCCGAGGTCGGCCACCGCGAACCGGTCGGCCGCCCCGGCCCACCGGTCCGGATCGCCCGTGCGGGCTCCGAGGCGCTCGGCCTCGCGCAGCGCGACCTCCACGACGATCTCCGTTTCGGGCCGCGGGATGAGCACCCGGCGATCCACGAGCAGGTCGAGGTCGCGGAAGCTCCACTCCCCCAGCACGTACTGCAGCGGTTCACCGCCGAGCCGCCGCTCGAGCAGCACCTCGAGCTGGTTCGTGCCGCGCCGGGTGGCTGGACCAGCGTCGGCGACGATGGCCTCGCCCGGTTCGCCCGACACGTGTTCGAGCAACCAGCGCGCCTCGGCCTCGGGCGAGTCCACCCTCGCAGCGCGCAGGGCCTCGACGGTGCGGTCGTGGAGTTCTCGCCAGCGCGGCACCCGCTCCATCAGGCGTCGGCTGCGAGCTGCTCGGCCCGCTCGGCGGTGATGAGCGCGTCGACGATCGGGTCGAGGTCACCGGCGAGCACCGCGTCGAGCGAGTGCAGGGTGAGGCCGATGCGGTGATCGGTGACCCGGTTCTCCTTGAAGTTGTAGGTCCGGATCTTCTCCGAGCGTCCACCGCCCTTCACCTGGCTGCGGCGCGCGTCGGACAGCTCGGCCGCCCGCCGCTCCTCCTCGACCTGCAGCAGGCGGGCCCGCAGGATCCGCATCGCCTTCTCCTTGTTCTGGAGCTGGCTCTTCTCGTCCTGGCAGGTCACGACGAGGCCGGTCGGCCGGTGGGTGAGGCGCACCGCGGAGTCCGTGGTGTTCACCGACTGCCCGCCGGGACCGGAGGACCGGTAGACGTCGACCTCGAGGTCGTTCGGGTCGATGTGGACCTCGACCTCCTCGGCCTCGGGCAGCACCGCCACCGTGGCCGCGCTCGTGTGGATACGGCCCTGGCTCTCGGTCACCGGCACCCGCTGGACCCGGTGCGGGCCGGCCTCGTGCAGCACCGCCACCGTCGCCGTCGAAGTGTGGATTCGCCCCTGCGCCTCGGTGGCGGGAACCCGCTGCACCCGGTGCACGCCGCTCTCATAGCGGAAGCGCCGGAAAACCGATTCGCCCGAAATCCGGAAAATCACCTCCCGCAAGCCCCCGAGGTCCGCCGCGCTGGATTCCAATTCCTCGACCTTCAGCCCCAGCGAATCCGCATACCTCGAATACATCCGGAAAAGGTCGGCCGCGAAAAGCGCCGCCTCGGTCCCGCCCGTGCCCGCGCGGATTTCCACTATGGCATCGCGGTCCTCGTCGGGCTCGGGTGGCAACAGCGCCACTTGCACCGCCCGCTCGAGCCCGGGCAATTCCGCCTCGGTTTTGGCAATCTCCTCGCGGGCGAGTTCCGCCATCTCCCGGTCGCCGGATTCCACCAGCG
>JBJTQX010000122.1:0-3699 GCA_046075855.1 Actinomycetes bacterium | reverse complement strand
CGATGTCAGGGTTCTTCTTCTGCGGCAGCATCGAGGATCCGGTGGAGTACGCGTCCGGCAACCGGACGAAGCCGAACTCCTCGCTCGACCAGAGCACGATCTCCTCACCGAGGCGGGAGAGGTGGACCTCGAGGAGGCTGGCCGCGAAGAGGGTCTCGGCCACGAAGTCACGGTCCGAGACCGCGTCGAGCGAGTTCTCGAACCGCGCGCCGAAGCCGAGTGCCGCCGCGGTCGCGTCCGGGTCGAGCGGGAGGCTCGAGCCCGCCAGCGCACCGGCGCCGAGCGGCGAGACGTCGGCGCGGGCCGACGCCGCGAGGAACCGCTCCACGTCCCGACCGAGGGTCCAGACGTGGGCGAGGAGGTGGTGGGCCAGCAGCACCGGCTGGGCCCGCTGCAGGTGGGTGTAGCCGGGCAGGTAGGTGTCCCCCGCCGCCTCGGCGCGGTCCACGAGCACCGCCTGGAGCGCGTGGATCCGCGCCGCGATCGCACGGGTCTCCCGCCGGGTCCAGAGGCGCAGGTCGGTGGCGACCTGGTCGTTGCGCGACCGGCCCGTGTGCAGCTTGGCGCCGGCCGGACCTGCGAGTTCGGTGACCCGCCGTTCGACCGCCGTGTGGATGTCCTCGTCGGACGCCGCGAGCACGAACGACCCGTCGGCGAGTTCGGCCTCGACCATGTCGAGCGCGCCGAGCACGGCCGCCGCCTCGTCGGCAGTCATCAAGCCCACCGAGGCCAGCATGCCGACGTGCGCGCGCGAGCCCGCGAGGTCGTCCGCGGCGAGTCGCCGGTCGAAGGGCAGGCTCACCGTGAAGGCGAGCAGCTCCTCGGCCGGACCGTCGCCGAAGCGCCCGTGCCAGAGCGGCTGGCCCTCGCTCACACGACACCGCCGGGCCGCTGCCGCTTCGACCAGGTCTCGACGCCGAGGCCCCAGAGCCGCACGAAGCCTGCGGCATCCTCGTGCCGGAAGGCGTCCTCGGCCTCGTAGGTCGCCAGCTCGTAGTCGTAGAGCCCGGCTGTCGCGCGCCGGCCGTTGGGGGCGCATCGACCCGGCTCGAGCAGCAGCCGGACCTCACCGGTCACGTGCTCCTGGGTCGAGTCGATGAAGGCGTCGAGCGCCTCCCGCAACGGCGAGAACCAGAGGCCGTCGTAGACCAACTCGGCGTACCGGGTCTCGAGCCGCTGCTTCTCGCGCATGACGTCGCGCTCGAGCGTGATGCCCTCGAGGTCCTGGTGGGCGACGATGAGCGACAACGAGCCCGGGCACTCGTAGGTCTCCCGGCTCTTGATGCCCACCCGCCGGTTCTCGACCATGTCGATGCGGCCGTAGCCGTAGGAGCCGGCGATCGATCCCATCTCGAGCACGAGCGCATCCATCGGCATCGCCGCGCCGTCGAGGGAGACCGGCAGACCCCGCTCGAACCCGACCACGAGTTCCCGGGGCTCCGTCGGCGCGTCCGCGACGTGCGCGGTGAGGTCGTAGATGTCCGCGGGCGGCGCGTTCCAAGGGTTCTCCATCTCACCGCACTCGATGGCGCGGCCCACGAGGTTCTCGTCGATGGAGTACGGCTTGGCCTTGTTGACGTTGATCGGGATGTCGAACTTCGCCGCGTACTCGATGCAGTCCTCACGGGTGAGGCCCCACACCCGCGTCGGGGCGAGCACGTCGAGGGAGGGGTCGAGGGTTCGGATCCCCACCTCGAACCGCACCTGGTCGTTGCCCTTGCCGGTGCAGCCGTGTGCGACCGCATCACCGCCGTAGCGCTGGGCCGCGGCGACGAGGTGCTTCACGATGACCGGGCGGCTCAGCGCCGAGACGAGCGGGTACTTACCCTCGTAGAGCGCGTTCGCCTTGAGCGCCCGCCCGAAGTACTCCGACGCGAACTCGGCCCGGGCGTCGATGACCTCGGCCTCGACCGCACCGGCGGCCCGAGCCCGCTCGACCACCGCATCCCAGTAGGCCTGGTCGGCGTCGGGCACCTGGCCCACGTCGACGGCGAGGGCGATGACCTCGGCTCCCCACTCCTCCTGGATCCACTTCACCGCGACCGACGTGTCGAGACCGCCGGAGTACGCGAGCACCACCCGCTTGGCATCCACCATCGAACGTGTTCCCCTCTCAGAGACCGGCCAGCTCGGCGAGCCGGGCCGCAACCTTCGCACCGCCGACATCCTCGGCGCACACCACCATGACCGTGTCGTCCCCCGACACGTTGCCGAGCACCCCGGCGAGCCCCGAACGGTCGAGGGCCGAGCCGACCACGTGGGCCGAGCCGGGCGGGGTGCGCAGCACGACGAGGTTGAGGCTGCACGACACCTCGACCACGAACTCCCCCATGACCCGCCGGAGGTGGTCGTCGGGGACGATCCGTTCCTGCGCGAGCTCCGGGACCGCATAGACCATCGAGCCGCCCGGGATCCGCACCTTCACGGCCCCGAGATCCTCGAGGTCGCGGCTCACCGTCGCCTGGGTGGCCACGATGCCCTCGGCTGCGAGCAGGTCCACGAGTTGGGTCTGGCTGCCGACCGCCTGCTCCTCGAGGATGCGGGCGATTCGGTGCTGGCGCTGGGGCTTGCCGAGCGTGGCCATCAGTCCGCCTCCGCACCCGGGAGCACGAGGGCGAAGAGCGCCCGCGCGCTGTGCATCCGGTTGGCCGCCTGCTGCCACACCGCGGACCGGTGGCCGTCGATCACCGAGGCGGTGACCTCCTCGCCCCGGTGCGCGGGCAGGCAGTGCAGGAACCACGCGTCGGGTCCGGCCGCCGCCATGAGCGCGTCGTCGACCCGCCAGTGCTCGAAGGCGACCCGCCGATCCTCCGCCTCGGACTCGTCACCCATGGAGGTCCAGACATCGGTGTAGACCGCGTCGGCCCCGTGCACCGCGTCGTGGGGGTCGCCGACGAGGGCGATCGACCCACCGAGGTTGCGGGCCGCATCCACCACATCCGCGTCCAGTTCGTACCCCGGCGGCGAGGACACGACGAGCTCGAGTCCGGTCATCGCCGCCCCGAAGGCCAGCGAAGCCGCCACGTTGTTGCCGTCGCCGACGTAGGCCAGCCGTCGGCCCTCGATGGAACCGCACAGCTCCCGGATCGTCAAGAGGTCGGCGAGGCCCTGGCACGGGTGGGCCCGGTCCGACAGCAGGTTGATGACCGGAACGGGCGCGACCGAGGCCAGCCCCTCGAGCACCCCGTGGTCGAAGACCCGGGCCGCGATGATCGAGCAGAACGAACCCAGCGTCCGGGCCACGTCCTCGACGCTCTCCCGCGTCCCGATACCGATCTCCTCCGGCCGGATGTAGATCGGGTGGCCACCCAGGGTGGACACCGCCATCTCGGAGGAGACCCGGGTGCGGGCCGATGGCTTCTCGAAGACGAGCGCGACGCCCTTGGCCCGCAGGGCCGCGGGCACGGCCGCCGGGTCGCGCTTCCACGCCTCGGCGCGGTCGAGGATCGTGGCGACCTGTGCCGGCGTGAGGTCGTCGAGTTCGAGCACGTGCTGGACGGTCACGGGACCTCCACGGATGCGATGGCGGCGGCGAGGCGCGATACGGCCTCGTCGATCTCCGCGTCGGAGACGAGCAGGGGTGGAGCCAGGCGCAGCGCCGTGGCGGTGACCGCGTTCACGACGAGGCCCTGCACGAGGCAGGCGTTCTGCACGGCCTTCGCGTCGCCGTGGGGACCGAGTTCGGCGGCGAGGAGGAGG
>JBJTQX010000121.1:0-5615 GCA_046075855.1 Actinomycetes bacterium | reverse complement strand
CGCAAACGTCGCGGCGGACGACTTCGTGCTCGCGGTGTTCCGTACGAACGTGATCGCCGAGGGGTTCCTCGAGGAGGACGGCGAGGTGTGGGCCCCCGACGGCACCCTCATCGCGCAGAGTCGGCAGCTCGCCGTGGTGATGCCGTTCGGCTGAGCCGGGGTCAGCGGCGGGTCTGGAGCTGGTCCACGAAGAAGCTCAGCACCTCGGCCTCCTCGCGCCAAGCGTCCTGACGACCGGACGGCCCGCCGTGGCCCGCTCCCATCTCGGTGCGCAGCACGAGGAGGCGGTCATCGGTGCGCCGCGCGCGGTGGCGGGCCACCCACTTGGCCGGTTCCCAGTACATGACCCGAGGGTCGTTGAGCCCGCCGGCCACGTACATGGCCGGGTAGTCGCGGGCGGTCACGTTGTCGTAGGGGGAGTAGGACCGCATGTACGCGTAGTCCTCGGGGTCCTCGAGGGGGTTGCCCCATTCCTCCCACTCCTCGACGGTGAGCGGCAGGCTCGGATCGCTCATCGTCGAGACGACGTCGACGAAGGGCACCTCGGCCGAGATCGCCCGGAACAGGTCGGGGGCCAGGTTCGACACCGCACCCATGAGCAGCCCGCCCGCCGATCGACCCCGGGCCCCGAGGCGATCGGGTGCGGTGAAACCCTCGGCGCAGAGCATGCGCGCGCAGGCGATGAAGTCGCTGAAGGTCGTGCGCTTCGTCCGCAACGAACCCTGCTCGTACCAGTGCCGACCCATCTCGCCGCCGCCGCGGATGTGCGCGATGGCGAACACGAACCCGCGTTCGAGCAGGCTCAGGCGGTACACCGAGAACGAGGGTTCGATCGAGATCTCGTACGACCCGTACCCGTAGAGCAGGGCCGGCGCCGATCCGTCGAGCGGCGTGTCCTCGCGCAGCACCACCGACACCGGGATGCGCGTCCCGTCCTCGGCGGTGGCCCAGCGGCGTTCGCAGCGGTAGGCCTCGGCGTCGTAGCCGGGCACCGGGGTCTCCCACACGACCTGCGACTCCCCGGTGTCGAGGTGGTGGTCGAGGTCGGCGGGTGGTCGGACCATCGACGCGTAGCGGTAGCGCAGCGTGTCCGTGTCGTACTCGGGGTTGGCGCCCGTCGCGAGCGTGTGGACCGGGTCGGGGGTCGGTACGAGGTGCTGGCGACCGTCGGCGAGGCGGACGACCCGGAGCCGCTCCAAGCCGTCGTGACGCTCGGTGAGCACCACGTGCCGGGCGAACACATCGACCTCGGACACCCGCGTGTCGCCACGGTGAGGAACGAGGTCGATCCACGAGTCGGGATCGGTGGTCGACGTGGGCGCGGTCACCACGCGGAACTCGGGTGCGTCGAGGTTCGTGAGGATGACCCAGCGATCGCCCGCCGGGTCGCGCAGGTGATCCACCTCGTACTCGACCCCGTGGACCCGCGGCGCCACCGCGCGCGGCGTGGCCTCTGGGTCGTCGGCGGGCAGCCAGTGGACGTCGGAGGTCGTGCGGGAGGCGGACGGCAGCAGGATGACGTCCCCCGTGCGGGAGCTGTACACCGAGAGGAAGAAGTGCTCGTCGGGTTCCTCGTGCACGAGGACATCCTCGGCGGAGGGCGAGCCGATGCGGTGCCGCCAGACCTGGTGCGGCCGGACCGCATGGTCGGGACGCGTGTAGAAGATCCACCGGGAGTCCGCGGACCACGCCGTGCCGTAGTAGAGGTCGTCGACGACGTCGTCGAGGTCTCGGCCGGATCCGAGGTCGCGGATGCGGAGTCGGTACCGCTCGCCCCCCGTGGTGTCGACGGCGTAGGCGAGCAGCCGGTGGTCGGGACTGACCTCGAAGGCGCCGACCGACAGGAACTCGTGCCCCTCGGCGAGTTCGTGCTCGTCGAGGATGACCGTGCCTTCGCCCGTGTCGCCGACCGGACGGCGGCGGTGCTCGGCGTACGGGCGCGCCGCGAAGGTGCGGCTGAAGTACTCCCACGGGCCCTTGCGTTCGGGAGCGCCGTCGACGACGTCCGGGATCCGGGCGGCGATCTCGTCGACGATCGCGTCGCGGGTCGGGGCGGCCGGCGCGAGGGCCAGGTCCGCGTAGGCGTTCTCGGCCTCGAGGTGGGCGACCACGGCCGGGTCGTCCCGGTCCCGCATCCACGCGTAGTCGTCGGGACGCTCGTCGCCGTGGGCGACGTGCACGTGGGGTCGCCGCTCGGCGATCGGGGCGCGGGGATCCGGCATGGCGGGAGTCTCGCACGCGCCCGCACCATCGCTCGGCGCCAGAAGGCGAGGATGCGGGGCGGGCGCTTCGCTACGCTCCTCCGATGCCGGAGAGCACCCCGATCGCATTCACCGACGACGAGATCGCGGCCGTCGCGTGGAACGCCGACGGCCTGGCGACCGCGATCGTGCAGGAGGAGGCGACCGGCGAGGTGCTCATGCTCGCCTGGGTGAACGAGGCTTCCCTGCGGCGATCGCTGGAGACCGGCCGCACCTGGTTCTGGAGCCGCAGCCGGCAGGAGTACTGGTGCAAGGGCGAGACCTCGGGGGACCGGCAGTTCATCCGCCGCGCCGCGTACGACTGCGACGTCGACGCCGTGCTCTTCGTCGTGGAGCAGGAGGGCCGTGGCGCCTGCCACACGGGTGAGCGGTCCTGCTTCTTCCGCGACTTCGGCTCGGGCGCGGCCCCGGGCCGACGGTGACCGCCGTGTCCGACGGCGCCGACCGTCCCGGCCGCGAGGAGTTCCGCGCCCTCGCCCGCGACCACACCGTGGTCCCGGTGTGGCGCGAGGTGCTCGCCGACTACGAGACCCCGGTGAGTGCGTTCGCCAAGCTGGTCGGCGACCGTGACGGGTTCCTGCTCGAGTCGGTCGAGCACGGCGAGCGATGGGGTCGGTTCTCGTTCATCGGCTGCGATCCGGAGCTCACCCTCGTGGTGCGCGGTCGGTCGGTCGAGGTGACCGGCGCGCTGCCCGAGTCCGTACCCACCGACCGAGGTGCGCTCGACGCGCTCGAGGCGCTGCTCGCGCACCACCGAGCGCCGGTGCTCGCGGACCTCCCGCCGTTCCACGGCGGCGTGGTCGGCTACCTCGGCTACGACGTCGTGCGCGAGGTCGAGCACCTCCCCGACGCGCCGGACGATGACCGGGGTTGGCCCGATGCGGTGCTGACGGTCACCGGCCACGTCACCGCCTTCGACCACTTCGGGCAGCGCCTGTACCTCATGGAGAACGTGTTCGTGCGCGGCGACGAGTCGGACGCCGACCTCGACGCGGCATACGACGCCGCGCTGCACCGCCTCGAGGGCCGCGTCGCCGATCTGGGCCGACCGCTGCCGTACGCGGCGGTGGCGCCGCCCGTCGTGGCCTCGGCCGAGGTTGCGCCGCACACCGGGTCGTTCACGTCCGCGGGCTACCGCGACGCGGTGGCGGCGGCGAAGGAGCACATCCTCGCCGGGGACATCTTCCAGGTGGTCCTCGCGCAGCGCTTCGACCTCGAGGGCGACTACGACCCGTTCTCGGTCTACCGGGTGCTGCGCCTCGTGAACCCGTCGCCGTACATGTACCTGCTGCGGCACGAGGAGGCGACGCTCGTCGGATCGTCGCCCGAGCCGATGGTGCAGGTGCTCGACGGACGGGTCATCAGCCGGCCCATCGCCGGGACCCGCTTCCGCGGCCGTGACGAGGAGCACGACCGTCGACTCGCCGCCGAACTGACCGAGCACCCGAAGGAACGGGCCGAGCACGTCATGCTCGTCGACCTCGCCCGCAACGACGTCGGACGGGTCGTCGAGTTCGGGACGGAGCAGGTCGACGAACTCATGACGCTCGAGCGCTACTCGCACGTCATGCACCTCACGAGCCAGGTGTCGGGTCGACTCGCGCCCGGTCACTCGGTGGTGGACGTGCTGCGGGCGACCTTCCCGGCCGGCACGGTGAGCGGCGCCCCGAAGGTTCGCGCCATGGAGATCATCGACCAGCTCGAACCCGTACGGCGCGGCCCGTACGCGGGCATCGTCGGCTACCTCGACTTCTCCGGCAACCTCGACACGGCGATCACCATCCGCACGATGCTGTGGCGCGACGGCCGTGCCAGCGTTCAGGCCGGAGCGGGCGTCGTCTTCGATTCGGACCCGGAGCTCGAGGACCTCGAGTGCCACAACAAGGCGAGGGCGCTACTCACCGCGGCCGAGGCCGCTCGTCGACTGCTCGGCGGATCGGCGTGAGCCCGGATCTCGTGCGGGTGAGCGGGCCGGACACCTGGACCTTCCTGCAGAGCCTGCTCTCCCAGGATGTCGAGGACCTCGGGGAGGGTGAGCGTCGGGCCGCGATGCTGCTGACGCCGCAGGGCAAGGTGCAGGTGCTGCTCGGGGTCCGACGCGACGGGTCCGACGCGGTGCTCGACACCGACGCGGGCTGGGGTGCCGCCCTCGTGCAGGGCCTCGAGCGGTTCCGGATCCGCACCGCCGTCGAGATCGTGCTCGAGACGGAGGGCGAGGCACCCGACGCCGCGGCGGACGCGGAGCGGATCGCCGCCGGCCTGCCCCGGATGGGGGTGGACCTCGATGACTCCGTGATCCCGCAGGAGGCGGAACTCGAGGTCGATGCGGTTTCCTTCACGAAGGGCTGCTTCGTCGGCCAGGAGCTGGTGTGCCGCATCGACAGCCGGGGCCACGTGAATCGCTTCCTGCGGCGCCTCGAGTTCGAGGGATCGGACGTACCCCGGCCCGGGGCGGTCGTCCTCTCGGGTGACCGCGAGGTCGGGGCCACCACGAGCGTCGCGCCGGGTCGTGCGCTCGCGTTCGTGCGGCGTGAGGTGGAACCGGGAACCGAGGTCACGGTCGACGGTGTCCCGGCCACCGTGCACCGCCGTCGCTGAACGTCAGCACCTCTAGGATCGCCGGACCATGAGCATCCTCGAGGACATCCTCGCGACGAAGCGGGACGAGGTCACGGTGCTGCGTCGGCCCGAGACCCGGGCGCTGCTGCGATCCCGGGCGCTCGACGCCCCGCCCGTTCGCGATTTCGCAGCCGCCCTGCGCCGGCCCGACGGGCACCTCGCAGTCATCGCTGAGTGCAAGCGCCGCTCACCGTCGAAGGGCGAGCTGGCGCCCGACCTCGATCCGGCCGTGACTGCGTCCGCCTACGCAGCCGGCGGGGCAGCCGCGATGAGCGTGCTCACCGACGCTGAGTACTTCGGCGGACGCATCGCCGACCTCCAGGCCGCACGCGATGCGGTGGAGATCCCGATCCTGCGCAAGGACTTCACCATCGATGAGGTGCAGGTCTACGAGGCCCGAGCCATCGGCGCGGACGCGATCCTGCTCATCCTCGCGGCCCTGCCCGACGACGCCCACCTCATGGACCTCCACGACCTCGCCCGATCCCTCGACCTCGGCGTGCTCGTCGAGGCGCACGACCGGGACGAGATCGCCAGGGGCGTCGGTCTCGGCGTGGGCATCCTCGGGGTGAACGCCCGGGACCTCGCCACGTTCGGCGAGGACCTCGGGGCCGCCGCGGCGAGCGGGGCCGGTATCCCCGCGGGCACGGTCGCAGTGGCCGAGAGCGCGATCCGCAGCGTCGACGACGCGGCCGCCATGGCGGCGGTAGGTTTCGACGCGGTGCTCGTGGGGGA
>JBJTQX010000120.1:0-6425 GCA_046075855.1 Actinomycetes bacterium | reverse complement strand
TGCAGGGCGGCACGAACGTCACCCGCATGGACTACCTCTCGACGCTCTCGAACGAGCTCGTGTTCGCGACCGCGGTCGAGCGGCCGCGCGACCTCGAGGTCCAGGAGCGCGCGGTGTGGATGCGGATGATGCTCGCCGAGCTCAACCGCATCTCCTCCCACCTCCTCTTCCAGGCGACCAACGGCATGGACATCGGCGCGGTGTCGATGATGATCTTCGGCTGGCGCGAGCGCGAGGAGGTGCTGCGCGTCCTCGAGATGATCACCGGCCTGCGGATGAACCACAACTTCATCCGCGTCGGTGGGCTCGCCGCGGACCTCCCCGACGGCTGGCAGGACGCGATCCTCGAGGTCTGCGACATCGTCGAGGCCGGGGTGGCCGACTACGACACGATCCTGTCGGAGAACCCGATCTGGCAGGAGCGCCTCATGGGCGTGGGCGTGCTCACGACCCAGCAGTGCCTCGACCTGTCCATCACCGGACCTCTGCTGCGTTCGACCGGGTACCCGTGGGACCTCCGCAAGGCCCAGCCGTACCTCGCGTACGACCAGGTCGAGTTCGACGTGATCTACACCGACAACGGCGACTGCTACGACCGCTACCGCATCCGCCTCTACGAGATCCTCGAGTCCGTGAAGATCGTGCGCCAGTGCGTGGCGAGGATGCCCGGCGGCGACTACCGGGTGCAGGACAAGAAGGTCACCCCGCCGCCGCGGGCCCGCATCGACGAGTCGATGGAGGCCCTCATCCACCACTTCAAGCTGTTCACCGAGGGTTTCCGCATCCCGCCGGGCGAGACGTACTCGCACATCGAATCGCCGCGGGGCGAGATCGGCTGCTACCTCGTGTCCGACGGCACCGGCAAGCCCGTGCGCATGCACATGCGCGGGCCGTCCTTCTACAACCTGCAGTCGATGACGCCGATGATGGCGGGGCGCCTCGTCGCCGACGCGGTCGCCATCATCTCGACCGTCGACCCGATCATGGGGGAGGTGGACCGCTGATGGCGTTCACGACCGAGAACCTCGCGGCCGCCCGCGAGATCCTCGCCCGGTACCCCAAGTCGAAGTCCGCGATCCTGCCGCTCGCGCACCTCGCACAGGACCAGGACGGTTGGCTCACCGAGGACGCCATGCGCGAGATCGCCGGGCTCGTCGGGGTCACGCCGGCCGAGGTGCTCGGGACCTGCTCCTTCTACACGATGTTCAAGCGCGATCAGGTGGGCCGCCTCGTCGTGTCCGTCTGCACCAACGTCACCTGCCTCGTCCTCGGCGGACCGGAGGTGCTCGAGCACCTCGAGGCCCGGTACGCGGGCGACGCCGAGGTCACCATCGAGGAGGTCGAGTGCCTCGCCGCGTGCGGCAACGCGCCGGCCATGCAGGTCAACTACGAGTTCCACGAGCACCTCACCCCGGAGGGCGCGGCCGACATCGTCGACGCCTACAAGCGCGGCGAGCTGACCGCCCGCGGTGTGAGCGGCGGGAAGGCCGGAGGCGGGATCTGATGGCCCAGGCGACCGAGACCCGGATCATCACGAAGCGGCTGCGCGACCGGCCCGAGGACTCCTGGACCCTCGCCGGGTTCACGGCGAGCGGGGGTTACGAGGCGCTGCGCAAGGCGCTGGCCATGGACCCGAAGGCGATCGGCGAGGAGCAGGTCGCCGCTGCGGGCCTGCGCGGTCGTGGGGGCGCCGGATTCCCCACGGGCACGAAGTGGTCGTTCCTCCCCGAGGGTTCCTACCCGCGCTACCTGGTGGTGAACGGGGACGAGGGCGAGCCCTCCACCTTCAAGGACCGCATGCTCGTCGAGTACGACCCGCACCAGCTGCTCGAGGGCATCGCCATCGCGTCCTACGCCATCGGCTGCCACAAGGCCTTCATCTACCTGCGCGGCGAGTTCGCCCTGGGCTTCGAGCGGCTCGAGGCTGCACGGCGCGAGGCCATCGCTGCGGGCTTCCTCGGCGAGAACATCCTCGGCTCCGGATTCGACCTCGACGTGGTCATCCACCGCGGTGCCGGCGCCTACATCTGCGGCGAGGAGACCGCGCTCCTCTCGAGCCTCGAGGGTGACCGGGGCCAGCCCCGCATCCGTCCGCCGTTCCCGGCGGTGGCCGGCCTCTACGCGAAGCCGACCGTCGTGAACAACGTGGAGACGCTCGCGACGCTCCCGCACATCCTCGCCATGGGCGGTGCCGAGTACGCCAAGCTCGGGGTGAACCGGTCCACCGGCACCCGGATCTTCTCGCTCTCCGGCCACGTGAACCGCCCGGGCAACTACGAGGTCGAGCTGGGCATCACCTTCCGCGACCTCATCGAGTCGCCGGAACTCGGCGGCGGGGTGCGCAACGGCGGCCGGGTGAAGTTCTTCATCCCCGGTGGCGCGTCGTCCCAGTGGCTCACCGGCTCCGACGAGCACCTCGACGCACCGCTCGACATGGACTTCGTGCAGCAGAACTTCGGGGTCATGCTCGGGTCGGGCGCGGTGATGGTCTACGACGAGACGACGAACCCCGCGCTCGTGGCCTGGCGGCTCGCCAAGTTCTTCGCCCACGAGTCCTGCGGCAAGTGCACGCCGTGTCGCGAGGGCACGGGCTGGATCGAGAAGGTGCTCTACCGCATCTCGCACGGTCATGGTCGACCGCAGGACCTCGACCTGCTCCTCGACGTGGGTGACAACATCAGCCCCGGTCTCAACGCGCCGTTCAGCCAGACCACGATCTGCCCGCTCGGGCCGTCCGCGGTCTCGGCGGTGGTGAGCCTCCAGAAGTACTTCCGCGACGAGGTCCTCGCGATGTGCCGAGGTGTGGCGTGACCGACGGTCGCGAGATGGTCACCGTCACCATCGACGGTCGCGAGGTGCAGGCGCCGAAGGGTGAGCTGCTCATCCGCGTCGCGCAGGACCACGGGACCTTCGTGCCCCGGTTCTGCTGGCACGAGCGGATGAAGCCGGTCGGCATGTGCCGGATGTGCCTGGTCGAGGTGGAGGGTGTGCGCGGGCTGCCGCCGGCCTGCACCACCACGGTCACCGACGGCATGGTCGTGAGCACCCAGTCGGAGACGGTGAAGAAGGCGCAGGACGGCGTCCTCGAGTTCCTCCTCATCAACCACCCGCTCGACTGCCCGGTCTGTGACCGCGGGGGCGAGTGCCCGCTGCAGGACCAGACGCTCGCGTTCGGTCCCGGCGAATCCCGCTACGTCGAGGAGAAGCGGCACTACGAGAAGCCGATCCCGATCTCGGACCTCGTCCTGCTCGACCGCGAGCGTTGCATCCAGTGCAGCCGGTGCACCCGCTTCGCCGAGGACATCGCGGGTGACCCGCTCATCGACTTCGGGGAGCGCGGCGGGCAGATGCAGGTCATCACCTACCCCGATGACCCGTTCACCTCGTACTTCTCGGGGAACACGGTGCAGGTGTGCCCGGTGGGCGCGCTCACCGCGAAGCCCTACCGCTTCCGGGCTCGCCCGTGGGACCTCGCGAGCACCGAGACCACGTGCACCACCTGTGCGGTCGGCTGCCGCGGTTCGGTCGAGTCCTCGTCGAACCAGATCGTCCGGATGCTCGGGGTCGACGTGGAGCCGACGAACCACGGCTGGCTCTGCGACAAGGGTCGCTTCGGTCACGAGGCCACGCACGCGGCCGACCGCGTGCGCCAGCCCATGGTGCGGCGCGACGGCGAACTCGTGGCCTGCTCCTGGCCGGAGGCGCTCGACGCCGCGGCCGAGGGCATCCGCCGTTCGCTCGACCTCCACGGCCCGACGAGCGTCGCGGTGCTCGGCGGGGCGCGGGGTACGAACGAGGACGCGTACGCGTGGGCCCGCCTCGCCAAGGGCGTCATCGGCACCGACCACGTCGACGCGCAGCTCGGCGACGGCCTGCCCGCCGAGCTCGTGCTCGGCCTGCCCGGCGCCACGATCGCCGAACTCGACCGCGCGGCGGCCATCGTGCTGCTCGGCCCGGACCTCAAGGAGGAGCTGCCGGTGCTCCACCTGCGCGTGCGCCGCGCGGTGGTCGACCTCGGCGTCCCGCTCCTCGACCTGTCCGCGGTCGACCACGGCCTGTCGCGGCTCGCGGCTCGCACGCTCCGGCACCTGCCCGGGGAGCAGGCCACCGCGGCCCGTGAGGTCGCAGCCGCGCTCGCGCCGCTCACCGAGGGTCGCAGCGGCCCGATCGTCGTCGTGCTCGGCCGGCCCGACGTCGCCACCGCCGCCGACCCGACCGTGGTGGCCGCCGCCGTGCTGCGCGACCTGCCCGACGCCCGCTTCCTCCTCGCGCTGCGGCGCGGCAACGTGCGCGGCGCGCTCGAGCTCGGGCTCGCCCCCGGCGTCCTGCCCGGCCGCGTCACGCTCGAGGACGGCGCCCCGCGCTTCACCGCGGCCTGGGGCACGGTCCCCACGGCGCGCGGCCTCGACGCGGGCGGCATCCTCGCCGCGGCGGCCGAGGGCCGGGTGGGCGCGCTCGTGCTGCTCGGTGCCGACGTCACGAACGACTTCCCCGACCACCAGCTGGCCCGGGCCGCGGTGGCCCGCGCCGGCTTCGTCGTGGCGGTGGACGCCGCGCTCACCGAGGCCGCGGCCTCGGCTGACGTGGTCCTGCCGGTGACGGTCTGGGGAGAGCAGCAGGGCACGACGACGAACCTCGAGGGTCGGGTGCAGCGGGTCGGACGCCGCGTCGCCCCCGAGGGCAGCCCGATGCCGGACTGGCGGATCGCGGCCGAACTGGCCCTGCGGCTCGGGGTCGACTTCGACCTCGAGGACGCCGATGAGGTGCAGGACGAGATCGCCCGCGTGGCGCCGGCCTTCGCCGAGGTGGACGCGAGCCTCCTCGGGCGCGCGGTCGACGGTGTGGTGCTGCCCGTGGCCGAGCACCGCGACGAGCTCGTGCTCACGGGGCGGCGCATCCCGGTCGCCGACTTCTCCTGGGAGCCGATCGCGCCCGAGGCCCCGGCCGAGCCGGCCGCGGGACCCGAGGTCGAGGGCGACGGGACCGAGGGCGACGTCGCGGTCGCGGTCGAGGACGCCCCGATGGAGGGGCTCCCGGCGGCCGCCACCATCGCCTGGTCCGGCGCCGACGCGGCGCGCACCGCGCCGGGTCGCGACAACTACGCGCTCCGCCTCGCGGCGGGTCGTCGCCTCTACGACGCGGGTCGCACGGTGTCGGCTTCGCCCTCACTCGCCGGGTTGGCGGCCGAGGCGGCGCTGCGCGTGCACCCGCAGGAACTGTCCCGGATCGGCGTCGCCGACGGCGAGCGGGTGCGGGTGAGCACCGCGCGCGGCTCGCAGATCCTCGCGCTCCACGCCGACGACACCGTGCCGATGGGCGTGGCGGTCATGCCGTTCAACCTCGCCGGTCCCGGGGTGGGCGACCTCGTCGACGCGACCGCGGTGGTCACCGACCTGCGACTGGAGACCGTGCGGTGAGCGGGCTCGGGCACCTCCTCGCGGTCGGCGATCCGCTGCTCGACGGGAAGATCGACCTCACGGTCGTCCTCATCGTCATCGGCAAGACGGTCGCAGTCTTCGCGTTCCTGCTCGTGACCGTGATGTTCTACGTCTGGTTCATGCGCAAGGTCATCGCCGACATGCAGAACCGGGTGGGCCCGGCCACCGCAGGGCCCTGGGGCCTGCTGCAGACCCTGGCCGACGGCATCAAGCTGTTCTTCAAGGAGCAGTCGGTCCCGGACAGCGCGGACCGTCGGGTGTTCTTCCTCGCGCCCTACATCTCGCTCATGACCGCGTTCCTCGCGTTCTCGATCGTGCCCATCGGCGGGCTCGTCTCGATCGCCGGCCACCGCACGTACCTGCAACTCGCCGACCTGCCGATCGGCATCCTCTTCCTGCTGGCCATGTCGGGCCTCGGCCTCTACGGCGTGATGCTCGCCGGCTGGGCCTCGGGTTCGAAGTACCCGCTGCTCGGATCGGTGCGGGCCTCGGCCCAGCTGCTCTCCTACGAGGCGGCGTTCGGGCTCGCCATCGTCGGCGTGCTCGTGCAGACCCGCACGCTCTCGACCCGGGCCATCGTCGACCAGCAGTCCTGGACCGGCATCGGATCGCTCGGTTCCTGGTACGTGCTGCCCGCGTTCGTGGCCTTCGTCATCTTCGTGATCTCGGCGGTGGCCGAGACGAACCACCCGCCCTTCGACCTCGTCGAGGCCGAGCAGGAACTGGTCGGTGGGTTCCACACCGAGTACACGGGTATCCGCTTCGCGATCTTCTTCCTCGCCGAGTTCATGAACCTCATCACGATGTGCGCCATCGCGGTGACGCTCTTCCTCGGCGGACCGGCGGGGCCGGGGCTCGGGTTCCTCGCGGCCGACAACCCGGTGAACACCTGGCTCATGCCGGTGTTCTGGTTCATCGCCAAGCTCCTGCTGCTGCTGTTCGGCACGGTGTGGATCCGGGCC
Organism: Actinomycetes bacterium; assembly: GCA_046075855.1. Classification (GTDB taxonomy): domain Bacteria; phylum Actinomycetota; class Acidimicrobiia; order IMCC26256; family IMCC26256; genus IMCC26256. The sequence continues at coordinate 25 of JBJTQX010000120.1, read as the reverse complement.
TCGCTGCCGCGCCTGCGCTACGACC
>JBJTQX010000119.1:0-16251 GCA_046075855.1 Actinomycetes bacterium | reverse complement strand
ACCCCCAGGGCAACGCCACCACGGGCCTGGGGTTCGACCGGCAGTTGCTCGACCGGGACCTCTACGAGGTCCTGATGAACGACGTGCCGATGCTCGACGTGGTGCGTCCCACCTCGGTGGAGGGCCTCTTCTGTGCCCCGTCGGGCACCCATCTCAAGGACGCAGAGCTCGAGCTCGTGCCGGCGATCGGTGGGGAGATGCGGCTCCGGACCGCCATGGTCGAGGCCGCCGAGAACTTTGACTACGTCCTCATCGACTGCCCGCCGTCGTTCAGCCTGCTCACCAAGAACGGGCTCGTGGCGGCCAAAGAGGTCCTGATCCCCGTGCAGTGCGAGTACTACGCGCTCGAAGGGCTGGTCCAGCTCCTCGACCACGTGGACGAGGTGCGTCGCTACATGAATCCGGCGCTCCAGGTGACGACGATCGTGCTGGTCATGTACGACGGTCGTACCCAGCTGGCCCAGGCGGTCGTGGACGATGTCATCCAGCACTTTGGGGACAAGGTGTGCCGCAACAAGATCCCCCGGACGGTGAAGCTGGCCGAGGCGCCGTCGTTCGGCGAGCCGATCAGCGTGTTTGCGCCGAGCTCCCGGGGAGCAGTGGCCTACAAGGAACTTGCCAGGGAGGTCAGTGGTGTCTCGTAAGGGTGGACTTGGTCGAGGGTTGGGGTCGATCCTGCCCCCGGCGGAAGAGGGCAGCACGGGCGACGGGCTCCGGATGGTGCTGGTCGAGCACGTGCGGCCCAATCCGCAGCAGCCCCGGAAGTCGTTCGACGACGCAGCACTCGCCGGCCTGACCGAGAGCGTCCGTGAGATGGGCGTGCTCCAGCCAGTCCTGGTCCGGCCGGATGGCGACGGCTACGTCCTGATCGCCGGTGAGCGGCGGTTCCGGGCGGCGCAGCAGGCCGGATTGCTGGAGATCCCCGCCGTGGTGCGGTCGGTCGACGACCTGGGTTCTCTGGAGCAGGCCCTGGTGGAGAACCTCCACCGTCAGGACCTCAACCCGCTGGAGGAGGCGGCTGCCTACCAGCAGCTCGTCGAGGACTTCGGCCTGACACAGGAACAAGTGGCCACGCGGGTCGGCAAGACCCGTCCGACCGTCGCCAACTACCTGCGACTGTTCCAGCTCTCGCCGACGGCGCAGCAACTCTTGGGGGAGGGCGAGCTCACGTTCGGCCACGCGAAGGCGCTCCTGGGCCACCCGGACCGGGCCTACCAGGATGCGCTGGCCCGCAAGGTGGCCGCCGAGGGCCTCAGTGTGCGTGAGGTCGAGGCCATGGTGAAGGAGCGGCTGGACCTGGAGGCGGGTCGTGACCCCGGTACCGGGACTGGCGGGAAGAAGCGGCCGACCAAGGACCGACCTGCCGGCGTCGTGGAGATGGAGAACCTGCTCTCCGACCGCCTCGACACGAAGGTGCAGATGTCCGTCGGTGCCAAGCGGGGCAAGGTCACCATCGAGTTCGCCGACTTCGACGACCTCGAGCGGATCGCCCGGATCATCATCGGGGGCTGAGGCTAGGGCTCATCCACAACCTGTGGATAAACCTGTGTGGAATCGAACCTCCACTGGAGGTCGAGGTGTGACGGTCTGCGGGGACCCTCAACGAGTGGTCGACCCAGCCAGGGTCACCGCTCGCCGGGCCACCGGCGGGTCACCGGAGGGTCAGTCCAGGTCGGCGATCCAGCCCTCGACGGCCTGGTAGAGCGCAGCCACGAGCCGCTCGGGCGCTTGTTCCACCAGTTCGGCCGGACCCATCTCGAGCAGGACCGCCGGGGCACGCGTCTCGCGCAGGAGCGGGACCTGCATCCCGGTCGCCGTGCCGGCTGGCCACCCGGGCAGCTCGGGGAGCTCCGCCACCAGCCGCTCCGCCAGGTGCTGTCCGCCGTAGGACGCAAAGCCGGGCACCTCGAAGTACGTGGCCTGCACGGCGGAAGTGGACCCGACGACCAGGCCGAGCACCAGGTCGGCACCGAAGCGGTTGGCGCCGTCGGCCTGCTCCTCCCAGGTGCCGTCCAGGACGACGGCCGCGCCGCCGACCGACTCGACCTTCGCGGCGAGGGCACTGGCGAGCGGCCGAGTGCCCGCAGTCCCGGCGACGGCGAGCCGCAGCTCAATGAGGCCGTCCCGCAGCTGGCGGAGCCGCTCCCGTTCCCGGACGCCGGCCACGGTGGACCGGCCGGCCCGACCCTCGAGGCGCTGCAGCGCCTCGACGGTGTCGGGGCCGCAGACGTCGTCGGCAACCAGGCCCGCATTGCGCTGGAAGTCCCGCACCGCGAGCTGCGTGGAGGGCCCGAAGATCCCGTCGACGCGCCCGGCGTCAAACCCCAGGCTGCCGAGCCGCAGCTGCAGCTCGGACACGTCCTTGCCGCGGGTCATGGGCGAGACCAGACAGAGGAGCCGGTCGCCCAGCTGGAACTCGGCCTCGACCACGCGGTCCCAGGTCACCTGGTCGCACACGCCCGTGGGGGGCATCCCGTGGTCGGACTGGAATCGGTGCAGCGCGGCGGACGTGCCGCCGCCCAGCTCGGCTGCGGGGTCGTCCCCCGTCGGGTAGCCGGCGGCCCGCAGGCGACGCTGGAGCTCTGCGACCTCAGGCCCGGCTGCACCGGGGTTCAGCGGAAGAGGGGACATGGGCAGTGCGTGACGGTCCCGGCCGAGCGGCCGGGACCGCAGCAGCGAGCAGGCTCAGAGGTACTGGTTCAGCTCGGCGAGGAGCTGGTCCTTGCCCTTGGCGCCGACGATCTGACCCACCTTCTGACCATCTTTGCAAACGATCATGGTGGGGATGCTCATCACTTCAAACTGTCGGGCGAGGTCAGGCTGCTCGTCGACGTTCACCTTGGCGATCCGGAGAAGGTCGGCCTCCTCGTCGGCGATCTCGGCCAGGACGGGTGCCACGGCCTTGCAGGGTCCGCACCACTCGGCCCAGAAGTCGACGAGGATCGGAGCCTCGGAACCCTGGACGGTCTCGTCGAAGGTGGCGTCGGTGAGTGTCACAGTCTGGTCAGACACGGTTCGGCCTTTCGGGAGCGGTGACGCCGGGGCGGACAGGATCGCCGCCGCAGGGCATCGGTGGTGGGCAGGGGGATGGTAGCGAAGCCAACGCCGCGGACCCGGACCCGCATTCCCGGACTGCGGTGCGGTGCACGTGGTCAGTGGCGCGCGGCCAGCCAGCGTTCGGCCTCGATGGCGGCCATGCAGCCCGAGCCCGCGGCGGTGATGGCCTGCCGGTAGACGTGGTCCTGCACATCGCCCGCGGCGAACACGCCGTCGACGCTCGTGAGCGTCGAGTCCGAAGCGGTGCGGATGTAGCCGGCCTCGTCGAGGTCGAGCTGGCCACGGAAGAGCTCGGTCGTCGGGTCGTGGCCGATGGCGATGAAGAGCCCGGTGACCGGGAGCGTGCTGGTGTCGCCGGTCACCGTGTCGCGCAGCACCACACCCTCGAGCTTGTCGGTGCCGACCACGGAGTCGACCGCGGCGTTCCACCGCACCTCGATCTTCGGGTTCGCGAGCGCGCGGTCGCGCATGATCTGCGACGCGCGGAACTCGTCTCGGCGATGCACGATGGTGACCTTCGAGGCGAACTTCGTGAGGAAGGTCGCCTCCTCGAGCGCGGAGTCGCCACCGCCGACCACTGCGATCTCGTGCTCCCGGAAGAAGAAGCCGTCGCAGGTCGCGCAGGTGGACACACCGCGACCGACGAGCGCCGACTCGCCCTCGAGGCCCAGCATGCGTGCGGTCGCTCCGGTCGACACGATGAGCGAACGCCCGCGGTACTCGTCGTTGCCCACCCACGCGCCGAACGGCGATCCGCTCAGGTCGACCCGGTCCGCGTTCGCGGTGATGAACTCGGCCCCGAACCGCTCAGCCTGCGCCCGCATGTTCGTCATGAGTTCAGGCCCCATGATCCCGTCGGGGAAGCCGGGGAAGTTCTCGACCTCGGTGGTGAGCATGAGTTGCCCGCCCGAGGAGAATCCCTCGATGACGATGGGCCGGAGGTTCGCCCGCGCCGTGTAGATCGCGGCGGTGAGTCCGGCCGGCCCCGAGCCGACGATGAGGACGTCACGCACCTCAGCCACGGAGCTCCTCCTGCGCGAACCGCGCACGCTGACGCCAGACGAGGTACCCCACGATCGCGAGCACCGCACCTTCGACCATCCAGGCTGCCCACACCGGGAGCGGGATGGCCAGGAGCCGGAGCACGCCGACGAGCACGAGCACGAACGCGGCCACCGCGAGGATGCCGACGAAGAGGCCGAACACGATCATGCGCGATGCGCGCTCGGTCGGCACGACCGCGCGGTCGCGGATCGCGACGACGATCTTCTCGATCGTGTCGACGGCTTGATCACTCCACTCGGCCATGGCCGCAGGCTCCCTGCTCGAAGGCTCCGGTTCGGGGCGCGGCAGCGTACCCGCGCGCCGGATCGCGGTGTCGGGCCTCAGCCCAGGCGCAGCGAGTAGAGGATGTCGCAGGAGTCGAGGGCGCTCACGAACGCGACGTCGGCCCCGCCGGCCCGGGTGACCCAGATCGCGGCGCCGAGGCCGCGGAACTGCCCGGTGGCCACGAGGCTCACGTCCCGACCGGGCATCGAGACGCGCACGCAGCGCTCGGCGGCGATGGGCAGCCCGGACCCGCCGAGCACGGTCGTCGAGGTCGCGCCGGTACCGAGGCCCACATCGACCGGGCCCCGGCGGGCGATCGCCGCGCTGAGCTGCTGCGGTTCCCCGATCTCGCCGATGCCGCCGATGTAGGCGTCCATCACGTGGGGGCCCATCCCGTGTCGGGTCGTCCTCGCCGGGGTGCCGTCGTCCCGTTGCGCCCAGAGCCCGCCGCCGATGAGCACCGCCAGCACCCCCACCCCGGCAGCCACCGCGAGGACGACGCGCGATCGGCGACGCGGCGACGCGGCGTCGGTGCCGCGCCGGGCCGCGAGCACGGTCGTCACGCGGCCGGACAACCCGGGCCAGGCCTCGAGGCGGGAACGGACGGCCGCCGCGTCGGTGTCGCGCGCCGCAGCGAAGTCGTCGAGCGTGCCGTCGACGAGCGCGATGACTGCGAGATCGGTGTCCTCGCCGAACGGCTGGTCGTCGTGGTTCACGCCCCGCAGCGTCGCGCGTCGGATGCGATCGGCGGGGTCACCCCCGCTCGACCCACCCGAGTCCGATCGCCCGCGGTCCGGTGTGGGCCCCGACGACCGGTCCGAGGATGCCGGAGACGACCTCGACCCCGGGCACCCGCTCCTGCACGCGGGCGGTGAACTCCGCCGCGTCGTCGGCCATGCCGTGGAAGGTCATGACGAGCTCGGGGTCCCGCGCCTCGTCGAGCCGTTCGAGCAACCACGCGATCGCCTTGGACCGGGTGCGCACCTTGCCGGCCTGCCCGACCTGCCCGTCCTCGACGGTGATGATCGGCTTCACCGAGAGCACCTCGCCGAGCAGGGCCTGCGCCGCGCCGACCCGACCGCCCTTCTTGAGGAACTCGAGGGTGTCGAGCGCACCGAAGAGGTGCGTGCGGGCGACCCGGGCCCGGACCGAATCCGCGACCGCGGCCGTGTCCACCCCGGTCGCGGCCAGACGCGCCGCGGCGATGGCGGCGAGGCCGACCCCGAGCGTTGCGCTCTTCGAGTCGACGACCTCGATCGGCACCTCGGTGATCGAGCGCGACGCGAGCTCGGCCGACTGGATGGTGGCCGAGAGGTTCCCGGAGAGGCTCACCACGACGATGCCGGTGGCCCCGTCGGCGACGAGGCGGCGGTAGGCCTCCTCGAACCGGCCGGGCGCGGGTGCGGCGGTACCGGGGATGTCCTTGCTGCGGGCGAGGCGGGACCAGAACTCCTCGACGCCGAGTTGCTCGCGGTCGACGAGCGTCTCATCACCGAAGTTGATCGAGAGCGGGACGATCTCGATGCCGTGCTCGGCTGCGATCTCGGCGGGCAGGTCGCAGGCGCTGTCGGTGACGATGCGGACGGTCAACGGGCGCTCCTCGGTTCGGGTTCGGGGTGGTGTGGGACCCCGGGTCCGCCGGCGAGGTTACGGCGTCTCAGGCCTCCGCGCGTGGTGTCCGGCCGAGCGTCGTGCGGAGGTCGGCGATCTCGTGCACCCGGAGCACCGCGGCCCCGCCGATGGCCACCGCCATGCCCGCGCCGCCGGCCACCACGACCGTCACGATCGACGACCACGCACCGGTCGGCGCGATGGCACGGTCGATGAGGTGGGCGACGAGGGCGGCGAGCCCGGTGGCCACACCGATGCGCAGGAGGGTGCCGACCGTGCGCGGCCCCTCGAGCCCGCCCACCCGGGCATCGAGGGCGAACCACGCGACGACCGCGGCCACCGCGTACGCGGCGGTCCAGGCCAGCGCCAACCCCCGCACCCCCATCGATGGGTACAGCAGCACGGCGAGCCCGATGTTCACTGCGTTCTCGAGGAGGTTGACGAGGAACGGGGTGCGGGTGTCGAGGTGGGCGTACATGGCCCGCACGGTGTAGAGGTACGCAGAGAACCCGATGAGCCCGATCCCGAACCATGCGAGCGTGCCGGCCGTGGTCGAGACGGAGACCTCACGGAACCCCCCGTGGTCGAGTGCACCCCGAACGATCGGCTCGGCGAGTACCGACATGAGCACGCCGGCCGGGAGCGCGACGAGCGCGACGATGCGCAGACCGCTCGCGTACCGGCGACGGAAGGCCGCCTCGTCCCGAGCGATCGCAGCGCGGGCGAGCTCGGGACCGATCACGGTGATGACCGACACCGTGAACAGGCCGTGGGGCAGCTGGAAGAAGGTGAACGCTGCGAGGTAGGCGGAGGTGTCGCCCGGAGTGCGGTACGACAGCACGAGCACGATCCAGAACGCGACCTGGTTCGCCACGGCGTAGCCGACGGTCCACCCCGACAGCCGCACGAGGCGCCGGACCGTAGGGTGGCGGAGGTCCCAGACCCACCGCATGCGGACGCCCGCCCGACGTAGCGCCGGCCAGAGCACGACGGTCATCGCGACGACGCCGAGGGTGGTGCCGAGCCCGAGGAGCAACTCCCCGCCCCGGTCGCCGAGGATCGAGTTCACCGACTCCCGCCCCGGGTGGACCCGGGGCAGGGCGAGGAGCACCGCGATCACCACGAGGTTGTTGAGCGCGGGCGCGAACGCGGCCGCGGCGAACCGTCGGCGAGCGTTCAGCATGGCGGTGAACAGCGCGGTGAGGCCGTAGAAGAAGATCTGCGGCATGAACATGCGGAGCAGGTCGGTCATGAGTGCCTGCTGCGCGACGACGTCACCGCGGGGGATGCGGGCCGAGTACACCGCGGCGATCCATGGCGCGAGGAGGACCCCCGCGAACGACACCGCCATGAGCGCGACCGCGGCTGCGGTGGTCATCGCGTCGATCGCCCGGTCGTCGTCCTGCTGGTGGTACTCGATGAACAGCGGCACGAGCGACGCGGTGAGGATGCCGCCGAGCAGCAGCTCGTAGACGATGTTGGGGGTGGAGTTGGCGACGTTGTAGACGTCGGTGAGCCGGGAGAAGCCGATGGCCGCGAGCGCCGCGATGCGTAGGAAGCCGGTGACCCGCGAGAGGGCGGTACCGGTGGCCACCACGATGCCGCTGCGGGCGAGCTGACGCCGTTCGGTCGCGGGCGCGCCGCCCGGATCGCCGCCGGTGGTCACGGTTCGACCACCGCGGTGGGAGTGCGCCGGGATCGGCGCCAGTGGGTCAGCCACCACCCGAGGAGGAACAGCGCGGCGGCGACGGTGAGCGCGATCCCGAACCCGCTGACGATGCTGGACCGGACGGTCACCCGCGACCGTTCGATGAGCACCCGTCCGTCGACCGACGTGATGGACAGCGTGAGCGGGAACGACCCGGATGACCGCGACACGACGGTGATCTGCACCGTCGTGTTGTTGGGGGGCAGGTCGATGATGCGGTCGTCGCCCTCCGGGAACTCGAGTCGGTCGCTGCGCAGCCGCAGTCGGACCTGCAGTGGCTGGCCCGTGTCGTTCTGGAAGGAGAGCGGAACCTGGGCCCGACGCGCGGTGACGCGCAGGGTGCGCGACACGGGCGCGCGCACCTGGGCGATGAACGCGTCCATGGTCGCGTTCGCGGCGCGCAGCTGGGCCCGGCCCTCGGTGCGACCGGCACGGCTCGACGGGCTCAGCAGGAGGTGTTGGGTCGCGGTGAACGTGGCCTCACCGTCACCGGCGAACGCTCGGAACGCGTCCACCCGGGCGAGGGTCGCGCGCAGGGCTGCGGCGGGGACGGGCAGCCGGGGCGCCCCCGGGGCGCTCGGCCGCCGCACGACCGGTCGACCGTTCACCCGTTCCGCGGGTACGTCCTCGAAGAGGTTGGCCGCCGTGACCGGCAGCAGCACCGGGTTCGCCTGCAGCCCGGTGAGCACCGCATCGAGCGCGTCCGTGGTGGGCCGCCAGCCGCGCGACCCGGCCACGACGAGACCGCGGCGTTGGCTGGGCAGCTCGAGCGCCACGACGCTGAGGCCGCCGAGCAGGCGCGCCGCGCGCAGCGCCGGGCTCCCGGGCCGCTCGAACAGCGCGCTCAGGCCGTCGTCGATCTGGGCGGCTGGCAACGATGCGTTCCCGCTGCTCAGGGTGAAGGGCCGGGCCGGGGTGAGGTTCGGGACGACGTTCGTCACCAGCGACCCGCTCGGTACGAGCAGCTGCGTGACGCCACGGGTGCGCAGGTCGGCGATGGCCGGGCCGTCGAGCGGTGCGGCCCGCACGATCCGGACCGACGCGTCGGTGCCGGTGGCGCGGCGGATCGCCTCGGCGCCCCCGGCCCACTCCGATCCCGCGAGATCCCCGAGCCCGGCCGCGGCGAAGGCGGGGAGGTCGATCGGGACGAAGGGGGCCTCGAGGTGCGGTTGCGCTCCGAACGCGCTGCGCACCCGATCGAAGCCGACCGGTGCGTCGGCCTCCTCGGCCACGCGGGACCAGGTCTGGATGGTCGCGGGATCGGCGTCGAGGGTGATCGGCTCGCCGTCGGCGTCGGGCAGCGCCGCGGCGATGCGGGCCAGCCGGCCCCCGGGGGCGACGGCACGGGTCAGCCCGGCGCTCGGGCCGCCGTCGGGGCTCACCGGTGCCCGCTCGGCGAGCGGCCAGACCCACGCGACCCGGAGCGGTTCGGCGACGGCCGGACCACCGCTCAGCGGGCTCACGATCGTGAGGAAGGTGACCAGGGACGCGAAGCGCTCGCCGGTGTCGGGGTCGCGCACCTCGAGCTCGATCGGGAACACCCCGGCGCGCCCACCGCGGGGCAACGGGACCCGCACGCGCTCCACCGCGCGCGGCAGGGCGGGGTCCTGGAGCGGGACGGTGAGGACCGTGGGTCCGGCCGCGCCGGTGGGCACCGCGGTGGTGCCCACCACCCCGCCGAGCCGTGAGCCCGCGGTGGCCCGCTCGAACCCGGCGCGGGTGGTGATGTAGGTGTGGATCACCGCCCGCAGCTCGAGTCCGCTGAGGTCGCCGCGCACGCTGAGCCCGAACGGCACGTCGTCGCCGGTGCTGGCCCACGCGGGCTGGCTCCGCAGGGTGAGGCCGACACCGCGGCGGCTCGGCGCCGCGTCGGCCGGCGTCGACGCGGGGAGGGCGAGGAGCGCGGCCAGCAGCGCCGCGCACAGGGCGGCCGCGGCTCCCCGGGGGGCGCGGCTCACAGGTCGCGGTCCAGCACGGTGAGCCCGAGGGGCAGCAGGCGGAACCCGTTCGCCCGGTAGAGCGCGACCGCGGGTTCGTTGCCGATCTGCGTGTTCACGAGGGCGCGGGTGACCCCGTGGCGGCGCAACCAACGCAGCGCGTCGGCCACGAGGGCCGTGCCCCAGCCCTGCCGGTGGCGGTCGGGATCCACGGCGAGCCGCTGGAGGTACCCGACCTCGCCGGCGCGGCCGGTGACCGCGTACCCGGCGATCGCGTCGCCGTCCTCCACCACGCGGAACCGGCTCTGCGGGGTGGCGCGGATGGCGTGGTCGAGCCCCTCGTCGTCGATGTGCCAGAACGCGTCGAACGCGCGGCCGTCGACCTCGAGGACCCCGTCCCGGTCCCGCGACCGCGCGCGGCGCGTCGTCCGGGTCGGGCGCTCGATGGCCGCCATGTCGTGTTCGAGCAGGTGGAGCCGCTCGCGCACCGCGAACCCGGCGTCGACGAACGGGAGGGTCTCGGCCGGCGCGAGCGCGCTCGTGACGACCCGGCTGTACCCGGCCCGTCGGAGGGCACCGAGGCAGCGGTCCACGAACGCCTCCTCCGGGGGACGTTCGGCGCCGAGGGAGAGGTAGGCGATCTCCTCGTGGCCCCGCCACGGACCGAGGCGGGCCCAGCCCCCGGCCCAGCGCAGGGTCTGCTCCTTCACGGGGTCGAGCGTAGGCGTCCGCCGTGCGGGTACCGTCGTCGCCGTGCTGCTCGTGGTCGCCGATCCGGTCTTCGAGGACCACGATGCCGGGCCGCACCACCCGGAGCGACCGGCCCGGCACGGAGCGGTGCGGGCCGGGATCGAGGCGGCGGGACTCGTCGAGGCGCGTCGACCGCTCGAGGTCGCGCCGGCCCCACGGGAGGCGCTGCTGCGGGTCCACCCGGCCCACCACCTCGACCGACTCGCCGCGCTCGATGCCGCCGGCGGCGGTCGGTGTGATCCCGACACCGCGCTCGGCCCCGACTCCTGGTCGACGGCCCTGCTGGCCGCCGGCGCCGGACTGGCCGCGGTCGAGGCGTTGGATGCAGGGCACGGGCGGTCCGCGTTCCTCGCCATCCGGCCACCGGGGCACCACGCCACCGCGGATCAGTCCATGGGCTTCTGCCTGCTCAACAACGTGGCGATCACCGCGGCGGCCATCGCCGATCGGGGCGAACGCGTGGTCGTGGTCGACTACGACGCGCACCACGGCAACGGCACCCAGGACATCTTCGCCGCCGACCCCCGTGTGCTCTACGTGTCGTTCCACGAATGGCCGCTCTACCCGGGGACCGGGCGCCACGACGAGGTCGGATCGGGTCCCGGCGAGGGCACCACCCTCAACGTGCCGCTGCCCGCCGGCGCGACCGGCGAGCACTACCTCGCCGCGCTCGACCGGATCGTCGCCCCGGTCGTGGCCGCCTTCGACCCGCACTGGGTCCTCGTCTCCGCCGGGTTCGATGCGCACCGGGCGGACCCCCTCACGGGGCTGGCGCTCTCGGCCGGCGACTACCCCCTCATCACCGAGCGGGTCCTCGCCCTGGCTCCACCGGGGCGGTCCGTGGTCTTCCTCGAGGGCGGTTACGACCTCGACGCCCTCCGCGACTCGGTGGCCGCCACGCTCCCGGTCCTCGTCGGGGAGCGGCCGACCCGGGCGGCCGAGGCGCCCACCCGGGGCGGGCCCGGGGGGCGGATGGTCGAGGTGGTCGAGGAGTTCTGGCGGGATCGCCGGGGCGGCTGATCGGGGGTTCAGGGTCCCGGGTGACGTGCCGATACCCAGCCCACGAGGCCGGATGCGCCGGGAGGGTCCCGACCGCATCCGACGGGAGGCCACGGTGCTCGAACTCGACGAACTCCTCCACGAGGCGGTGCGCCGCGAGGCGTCCGACGTCCACATCAAGGTCGGCTCGCCGCCGTACGTGCGGGTGGACGGCATCCTCGAGCCGCTGCGCGACCTGCCCGACGTGTCGCCGGCTGACACCGAGCGCGTCGCGTTCGCCATCATGCCGAAGGCCCGCGCGGACGAGTTCCTCGACTCGCAGGAGGCCGACTTCGCGTACACCGTGAACGGCCTCGGTCGCTTCCGGGTCAACGTGTTCCGCCAGCGCGGCAGCGTCGGCATGGTGCTGCGCCGCGTGCTGCCGGGCATCCCGTCGTTCGAGAGCCTCGGCCTGCCGCCGGTCGTGCGCCGCCTCGCCGAGGAGCCCCGCGGCCTCGTGCTCGTGACCGGGCCGACCGGCTCCGGGAAGACCACGACCCTCGCCGCCATGATCGACCACATCAACGAGACGATGGCCAAGCACATCGTCACCATCGAGGACCCGATCGAGGTGCTGCACCCGGACAAGCGCAGCATCGTGAACCAACGGGAGATCGGCACGGACACCGAGGACTTCCACGCCGCGCTCAAGCGGGTGCTGCGCCAGGACCCGGACGTCATCCTCATCGGCGAGATGCGGGACCCGGAGACGGTCTGGGCCGCGCTGTCGGCCGCCGAGACCGGCCACCTCGTGTTCGCGACCCTCCACACGATGAGCGCGACCGAGACGATCAGCCGCATCATCGACTTCTTCCCGCCGTTCCAGCAGCAGCAGGTGCGCATGTCGCTGGCCGGCAGCCTCCGCGGCATCGTCTCGCAGCGGCTCGTCCAGCGGGCCGACGGCCGCGGGCGGGTGCCGGCCATGGAGGTCCTGGTGGCCACCGGTCGGGTGTTCGACAAGATCGCGGATCCCAGTGCGACCCACGAGCTCGAGGAGCTCATCGCGGAGGGCGAGTACTACGGGATGCAGACGTTCGACCAGAGCCTGCTCTCCCTCTACGAGCAGGGTGCGGTGTCGCGACGCGATGCGCTGAGCACCTCGACGAACTCGCACGACCTGCGGCTCAAGATGGACGCCTCGGATCTGGCCAAGGCGCACCTCGCCGAGGCCTCGACCGCGGCATCGACGAACCCCGTCCGCTGAAGGTTGCGGGTCGCCCCGGCGATCCCGGCCACAATGGAGGCGTGGATGGCATCCCGCCGCGGCTCGCCTCGGTCTTCGCGCCCGACGCGCCGGCCCGCGTCGTCGCGGCGCGGCTCGCCTCGGCCGGGCACCGCACGTACCTCGTCGGCGGCACGGTGCGCGACGCGTTCGCACAGGGCGAACTCGGTGACCTCGACCTCACGACCTCGGCTCGCCCCGAGGAGATCGAGCGGGCGCTCGAGCCGGTCGCGGAGGCGCTCTGGCTCCAGGGCCGGGCGTTCGGCACGGTGGGCGTGCGGGTCGGTGGCCGTGACCTCGAGGTGACCACCTTCCGCGGCGACGTCTACCGCCCGGAGAGCCGCAAACCGGAGGTGTCGTTCGCCGACGACGTGGAGTCGGATCTCGTGCGGCGCGACTTCACCGTGAACGCGATGGCCATCGAAGTCGGGGACGATCCGGTGCTCGTCGACCCCCACGGCGGCCTCGAGGACCTGCTGGTCCACCGACGGCTCCGCACCCCGCAGGCCCCGGAGCGCTCCTTCGCCGACGATCCGCTGCGCATGATGCGGGCGGCCCGCTTCATCGCGCGCTTCGGCCTCGAGCCCGATCCCGACCTGGTGGCCGCGGTCGAGTCGATGCGCGGACGCATGGAGATCGTGAGCGCCGAGCGGATCCGCGACGAACTCTCGAAGCTGCTGCAGGTGCCCGATTGCTCGGCCGGTCTGTGGTTCCTCTCCCGGACCGGTCTCGCCGACGAGTTCCTGCCCGAGCTCAACCGGATGCAGCTCGAGCAGGACCCGATCCACCACCACAAGGACGTGCTGGCGCACACGATCGCGGTGGTCGTGAACACCGACGCCGACGACCTCGTGGTCCGGCTCGCCGCGCTGTTCCACGACGTGGGCAAGCCGAAGACCCGATCCTTCGAGGGGGGTGGGGTCTCCTTCCACCACCACGAGGTCGTGGGCGCCCGCATGACCCGCGAGCGCATGACCGCGCTGCGCTACCCGAACGAGGTCATCGAGGACGTCACCCAGCTGGTCTACCTGCACCTGCGCATCCACACGTACGCGATGGGCTGGACGGATCGGGCCGTGCGACGGTACGTGCGGGACGCGGGTCACCTGCTCGCGCAGCTCAACCACCTGCAGCGTTGCGACTGCACCACCCGTAACCGCAAGCGTGCGCTCGCGCTCGAGCGGCGGATGGACGAGCTCGAGCGGCGGATCGAGGAGCTGCGGGCCCAGGAGGAGCTCGACGCCATCCGCCCGCCGCTCGACGGCCGGCAGGTCATGGAGCACCTCGGCCTCGGCCCGTCGCGGGCGGTCGGCGAGGCGCTCGACCACCTGCTCGAACTCCGGCTCGACGAGGGCCCGATGGAGGAGGCCGAGGCGTACCGGCGTCTCGACGAGTGGGCCGCGGCCCGCGGCCTCGGGGGCTAGACGCCCTCCTTGCGGGCGCGCAGGACGGTCCGACCGAGATCGCGACCGTCAGCCGAGGGCAGCGCGGGCTCGAGCAGCGTGTCGACCCGGAACCCCGCTCGTACCAGCTCGGTGAAGACCTCGCTGAACGACCGCACGGTCGGGCGCACCGCATCGTCGAACGTCGGCACCGTCGGGGCGGGTGCGAGCGCGGCGAACGGGTGGGGCAGGACGATCACGAACGGTGCGCCCTGCCGGAGCACGCGGTGGACCTGTCGGAACACCCGTGCGAGGTCGGGTACCTCGGCGAGCGCGCCGTCGGAGTAGGTCGCGTCGATGGAGTCGGCCCGCAGGAACGCGAGCTCGGCCAGGTCGGCGTGGTGGACCTCGAAGCGCACGTCCTCGCGATCCGCGAGCGCACGCGTCGCCTCCACGGCTGCGAGCGTCGCGTCGACCGCGAGCACGGTCGCCCCGGCGCGGGCGAAGGCGACCGCGGCCCCGCCCCCGGCGCAGCCGAGGTCGAGGACGCGCTTGCCGGGGAGGGTCCCGAGCAGGCGGTGGGCGATCTGGTCGTGGTCCTGCACGGGCCCTCCCGGTGTGGTGCGGCTAGGCGCCGGCGGCGAACGACTCCACCATCTCGTGCGCCTCCTGGTCCGTGTACTGCACGGGCGGCGACTTCATGAAGTACGCCGACGGTCCGAGGAGCGGGCCGCCGATGCCCCGGTCGAGCGCGATCTTGGCGCAGCGGAGCGCGTCGATGATGACGCCGGCGCTGTTCGGGGAGTCCCAGACCTCGAGCTTGAGCTCGACGTTGAGCGGCACGTCGCCGAAGTTGCGGCCCTCCAGGCGGATGTACGCCCACTTGCGGTCCTCGAGCCAGGCCACGTGGTCGGACGGTCCGATGTGGACGTCCTCGTCGGCGATGCCGTTCTCGAGCTGGCTGGTGACCGACTGGGTCTTCGAGATCTTCTTCGACTCGAGCCGCTCCCGCTCGAGCATGTTCTTGAAGTCCATGTTGCCGCCGACGTTGAGCTGGTACGTGCGGTCGAGCACCATGCCCCGGTCCTCGAAGAGGCGGGCGAGGATGCGGTGGACGATGGTCGCGCCGACCTGGCTCTTGATGTCGTCACCCACGATCGGCACGCCGGCTGCCTCGAACTTCGCGGCCCACTCGGGGTTCGATGCGATGAACACCGGGATGGCGTTCACGAACGCGACCCCGGCGTCGATGCACGCCTGCGCGTAGAACTTCTGCGCGTCCTCGGAACCCACGGGGAGGTACGAGACGAGCACGTCGGCCCGGGCGTCACGCAGCGCCTGGACCACGTCGACCGGCTCCACCGGGCTCTCCTCGACCGTGAGGCGGTAGTACTTGCCGAGACCGTCGAGCGTCGGGCCGCGCAGCACCGGCACGTTCGCGTCGGGCACGTTCTGGCAGAAGCGCACCGTGTTGTTCTGGCCGGCGAAGATGGCCTTGCCGAGGTCGAGGCCGACCTTGTCGGCGTCGACGTCGAAGGCCGCCACGAACTCGACGTCGCGCACGTGGTAGCCACCGAGCTCCACGTGCATGAGGCCGGGTACGTCGTCGGACGGGTCGGCGTTGCGGTAGTACTCGATCCCCTGGACGAGGCTGCTCGCGCAGTTCCCGACGCCGGCGATCGCGACACGGATCTTCCCGTTGGTGCTCATGCGGTGGCTCCTGTCTCCTGGGGTTCGGTGGGTGCGTCCTCGGAGGTCCCGAGTCGGCGTTCCTCGTCGATGAGCGCGTCGATCCACGCGAGGTCGCGTTCGACGGACTCGGTGCGGTGCTCCGCGAGGGAGCGGGTGTAGCGGTCGAGGGCGGGGCCGCGGGACCGGCGCGACCGCGCGAGGCGGTCGGCGAGCTCGGCGCGGCGGCGCTGGAGCAGCTCGATCCGGTCGGTCGGTTCGAGCCACCGGCAGAACGAGAGCTGCAGCGCGAAGGTGCGGTCGTCGGTCGCGCCGGCCGGGTCGCGCAGCAGCTCGGCGAAGAGCTCCTCGCCCCGAGCGGTGATGCGGTACGCCTTGCGGGTGCGCCGACCGGAGATCGGGGCCCGCCGGAGCCGGGCGGTCGCGGCCTCGCCGCGCAGGCTGCCGGTGGAGGGGATCGGCGCGGCCGGCTCCTCGGCCTCGGTGACCTCGATGGCCCCGGCCCGCTCGAGCCGGCGCAGCGCCGGG
>JBJTQX010000118.1:0-19678 GCA_046075855.1 Actinomycetes bacterium | reverse complement strand
GGTGTGGCAGATGCCGGAGAAGGCGAACGGGTAGAAGACGAGCACCACGGGCTTGCCGCGGTAGTGGCTGAGGGTGACCTCGTTGCCCGCCTGGTCCTTCAGGGTGAAATCCGGGGCCTCGTGCCCGACCTCGACCGCCATCCCGTTCGTTCCTCCTGCGTCGCCGTTGCGCCCCGCCGGGTGGCGGGCGCCGGGAGCATACGCCCCGTCAGGCCGGGAGTCTGCTCCGGACCGCATCGGCCGCGCCGGTCAGGTGGCCCCGGGAGATGCCGTGGAGCGGGGTCACTGCGACGTACCCGGCCCCGATGAGCGCGACGTCGCTGTCGGGGTCGGGCTCACGGCCGCCCCCGTCGAAGGTGAGCCGCAGGTCGCCGCCCTGTCGGTCGGCGGTGTTCACCCAGACCTCCCCGTAGCGAGCGAGGTGTGCCTCGCGTACGCCGAGCACCTCGGGGAGCGGGCGGTTCGGGACGTTGAGGTTGAGCACCGCGGGCATGCCGTCCTCACCTGCGGCGTGCGCCCACGCGAGCGCGGCCGGCGCGAAGTGGGCCGCGGTCTCCCACTGGTACGTGCCGTCGGTCGACCACTCGAGGCTGCACGCGATGCCGGGCACGCCGAACGCGGCGCCCGTGAGCGCGGCGCCGACCGTGCCCGAGTGCAGCGTGAGGTGTCCGGTGTTCGCGCCCGGGTTGATGCCGGAGGCGATGACGTCGGGGACGTCGCCGAACGCGCCGAGGCACGCGGCCCAGACCGCGGTGGCCGGCGGTCGGTCGAGCGCGTGCACCGGCACCCCCTCGAACCCGGGCCAGGTCTGGTCGGTGACCGGGATGACGCCGTCCACGTGGATCGGGCCGATCGACGCGCCGGCACCGCTCCAGTCGCGGCTCGGCGCGGCGACGGTGACGCGGTGACCCGCGTCGAGCACGGCCCGGGCCAGCGCACGGATGCCGGGGGAGTCGACCCCGTCGTCGTTCGTGACGAGCACGTGGAGCGGCATCACGCCTCCGGGGCCGCGTGGTGGCGGGCCGCCCGGATCTCGTGCGCGACGACGGTGAGCTCCCAGACGCAGGCCTTCTCGCCGCCGTACCCGGTGATGGGCACCGACCGCCGCTCGAGCGCCCGGACCACGTCGCCGAGCACGTCGCCGTGCGTGCAGACCGCGATCGACGCGGGGGTCGCCTCGAGGTGCTCGAGCACCGATGGCCAGTACCCGCCCTCGGCGAGCATGGGCACGACCTCGATCTCCACGCCGACCCTCGCCGCGAGCGGCGTGACCGTCTCGACGCAGCGCAGGAACGGGCTGGAGCGCACCGCGGTCACCCGGTCGTGCCAGCGGGCCGCGAGCGCCTCGGCCTGCCGCTGCCCCTTCGCGGTGAGCGGTCGCTGCGAGTCGTCCTCACCGTCCCAGGTGCTGCGGCTGCCGGCCTTCGCGTGGCGTATGAGGAGGATCGAGTGCCCGTCGGCCATGGGTCCCATCATGCGTCGGGGATGAGACCGCGGTCGGTGGGGTAGGTCAGCAGGGCGCGGGCCGCGTCGGGGGTGAGCCAGCGGATCTCGTCGACCTCGTCCGGGTCGGGGGGCGCACCCGTGTCGGCGATGGGCCGCATCCGGAACCACGCCACGGTCTTGGGTCGACCCCGGTGGTCGGTGTAGTGGACCTCGGGCAGGGTGCCGGTGATCTCGACCGTCCACCCGGTCTCCTCGGTGACCTCGCGGCACGCCGTGCGCTCGTCGGTCTCACCGGGTTCGGCCTTGCCCTTCGGCAGGCTCCAGTCGTCGTAGCGGCTCCGATGCACGAGGAGCACCTCGATGCCGGTCGCGCCGGATCGCACGACCACGCCGCCCGCGGCCCGCACCGCTTCGGTCACTGGGCTCGGACCCGGGCGCGCCGGGCCAGCTCCGCGTGGGTGTCGATGCCGCGCGCCGTGGCGACGCGGTTCCACGCGCCCGATCCGTCGAGGGTCCAGGCGAGGCGGTCGTCGTCGAGCTCCACGGTGATGACCTCCTCGAGCCGCGCGCACAGGCGGGGGTCGGCCACCGGGGTCACCGCCTCGACCCGGCGGTCGAGGTTGCGCGGCATCATGTCGGCCGACCCGATGAGGTACTCGGCGGTCGCCGCATCCGACCCGAACCGGTAGATCCGGGAGTGCTCGAGGAAGCGCCCGACGAGCGAGCGCACCCGGATGTGATCGGAGAGCCCGGGAACGCCGGGGCGCAGGCAGCAGATGCCGCGGACGATGAGGTCGATCTCGACGCCGGCCGAGGAGGCCGCGTAGAGCTCGTCGATCACCGCCGGGTCGACGAGGCTGTTCATCTTCATGACGATGCGGCCCGCCGCGCCGAGCGCGGCCTGCGCCCGGATGCGATCCACGATGCCGGAGCGCAGGGAGTCGGGGGCCACGAGCAGGGTCCGGTAGGCGGTGCGGCGCGCGTACCCCGTCAGGTGGTTGAAGAGGTCGGTGAGGTCCTCGCCGACCTGCGGATCCGCGGTGAACAGCCCGAGGTCCTCGTAGAGCCCGGCGGTGACGGGGTTGTAGTTGCCCGTGCCGACGTGGCAGTAGCGACGGATCCCGTCGGCCTCCTCGCGCACGATGAGGAGCACCTTCGTGTGGGTCTTGAGACCGACGAGGCCGTAGACCACGTGCACGCCGGCCTCCTCGAGGTCGCGGGCCCGGTCCACGTTGGCCTGCTCGTCGAACCGGGCCTTGAGCTCCACGAGCGCGACCACCTGCTTGCCCGCGTCCGCGGCGCGCACGAGAGCGTTCACGATGCGGCTCTCGGGGCCGCCCGTTCGGTAGAGGGTCTGCTTGATCGCGAGCACCCGCGGGTCGCGGGCGGCCTGCTCGACGAAGGTCTCGACCGATCCCGCGAACGACTCGTACGGGTGGTGCACGAGGACGTCGCGGCTGCGCAGCACCCGGAAGAGGTCGGGAGTGCCCTCGGTGCGGGCGAAGGCCGGCGGTACGACCGGGGTCCAGGGGTCGTCCTTGAGGTCGGGCCGGTCGAGCCGGTACACCCCCCACAGCCCGGAGAGGTCGAGGGGACCGTCGACCGTGTTGAGGTCCCCCTCGGGGAACTCGAGCTCACGGCAGAGCACGTCGAGGAGGTCGTCGGGCATGTCGGTGCCGACCTCGAGCCGCACCACGTCACCCGCCCGCTTGCGCTGCACGAGGACGCTCTCGATCGCCTCGATGAGGTCCTCCGACTCGTCCTCGAGCTCGAAGTCCGCGTCGCGGGTGACTCGGAACGCGTGCGCCCCGATGACCTCCATGCCGAAGAACAGCTCGTCGAGGTTGCGCGAGATGAGCTCCTCGATGGGCAGGAACCGTCGCCCGTCGGAGAGCGCGACGAAGCGCGGGAGGTTCGGCGGGATCTTGATGCGTGCGAACTGGGGCTCTCCGGTGTCGGGGTCCCGCACCCGGACCGCAAGGTTGAGCGACAGGTTCGAGATGAAGGGGAAGGGGTGGGCCGGGTCCACGGCGAGCGGGGTGAGCACCGGGTAGACCCGGGTGCGGAAGAGCGCCTCGAGCTCGGCGCGGTCGTGGGCGTCGAGCGCGTCCCACCCGACGAAGACGATCCCCTCGCGCTCGAGCGCGGGCCGGATGCTGCCGGTGAAGGCCGCGGCGTGGCGGGCCGAGAGCGCGTCGACCCGCGTGCGGATCGCCCGGAGCTGGTCGAGCGGATCCATCCCGTCGGCCGAACGGGCGCGGATGCCCGCCTGCACCTGCTCGCGCAGGCCGGAGACCCGCACCTGGAAGAACTCGTCGAGGTTCGTCGAGAAGATGGCGAGGAACTTCGCGCGCTCGAGCAGGGGGTGGTCGGGGTCCTCGGCGAGGGCGAGCACGCGTTCGTTGAAGTCGAGCCAGGAGAGCTCGCGGTTGATCAGCCGTTCCTCACCGTGCACCGCGACCCTCCGGAACCATGGCGGGCGACTCTACCCAGCCCTCGGTGACGGACGGCCGGGCCGGGGTGCCGCGAGGGCGGGGGCACCCCGGCCGGGCCTGCCCGTGACGAGCGGCAGGCGGTGCCGACGTCTCGGGCGCGGTCGGAAGACCGTCGCCGAGACCGTACGGAGCGCGATCGGCGTACCGGTGTCGGCCCGGACGCGCCCGAGTGGACGGCGGGTGAACACCGGGGGTCATCGGGGCGGCGGGCGGCCGCGGGCGCGGGGCTACCGTGGCTGCACCGTGCTGCACCGTGACCCGCGCACCTTCCAGCTCAACGACTTCGGACGGCTCGCCGTGGCGCACGCGGCGAGCGTGGTCGGCGACGCGCTGCTGACGGTGTCGCTGGCCGGGTCGATCTTCTTCACGCAGGACATCGCCCGTTCCCGGACCCAGGTGCTCCTGTACCTCGTGCTCACGATCGCGCCGTTCGCGGTGGTCGCCCCGGTGATCGGACCCGCGCTCGACCGGAGCCGGGCGGGCCGGCGGACCCTCATGGCCGTCGGGCTCTTCGCCCGGGCGCTCGTGTGCCTGCTCATGGCCGGCAACCTCGAGTCGTTGCTGCTCTACCCGCTCGCGTTCGCAGCGCTCGTGCTCGCCAAGGGTCACGCCGTCGCGAAGTCCGCGCTCGTGCCCACCGTGGTCGGCGATGAGGCGCGCCTCGTCGACGCGAACTCGCGCCTCGCCCTCATCAGCGTCGTGGCGAGCGTCGCAGGCGGCGCACCGGGCGCCGCGATCATCGCGATCGCCGGTGCCCCGTGGTCGCTGCGGCTCGCGTCGGTGGTGTTCGTGCTCGGTGGGTTCCTCGCCCTGCGGGTGCCACGGTCGGATGCGGAGGTACCGGTCGACGCGCCGACGTCGGTCGAGGCTGAGCTCCACCTGCCGAGCATCGTGTACGCGGGCACCGCGATGGCGGTGCTCCGGGGCACGGTGGGGTTCCTCACCTTCTTCTTGGCCTTCCACCTCAAGAAGGTCGGCGAACCCGCGTGGTTCTACGGTCTCGCGCTCGCCTCGGGTTCCCTCGGCGGCTTCCTCGGGGTGGTCGTCTCGCCGCTGGCCCGACGTCGAGTACGGGAGGAGACGATGCTGTCGGCCGCGCTCCTCGTCGCGGCGGCGGTCGCGCTCCTGTGCGCGCGCAGCGGCGGTCGCCCGGCGACGCTCGTGATCGCGCTGACGATCGCGGTCGCCGCACAGTTCGGTCGGATCGCGTTCGACTCCCTCCTCCAACGCGACGGACCCGAGCACCTGCGTGGGCGCAACTTCGCCCGTTTCGAGACGCGCTTCCAACTCGTGTGGGTGGCGGGCGCGCTCATCCCGGTCGCGCTCCTCGACGTCCTCACGACCCGCGAGGGGTACCTCACGCTCGGGGTGGTGCTCGCGTCGGCGGGCGTCACCTACGCGCTGAGCCTGCGCAGCCTCGCCGCGGGTGCGGGGCGGTCGGGGGGCGAGGCGGTCGGGGCGCCCGACGGGGATGACCCACGGTGACGCCCATCGTCGTGTGGTCCGACTACGCGTGCCCGTACGCCTACCTCGGGTACCGGCGGCTGCTCGCGGCCCGACCCGACGGCGACGCGGTCGTGTGGCGCCCCTACGAGCTCCACCCGGAGATCCCGCCCGGTGGGGTCGACCGGCCGCGGGGCCGGTTCCGCACGCTCCACGACCTCGCGGAGGCCGACGGGGTGCGGCTGCACGCGTCGGCGCGGGTGTGGAACTCGCGACCGGCTCTGCTCGCCGCGGAGTTCGCGCGGCACGAGGGGCGGCACGCCGAACTGCACCAGCGCCTCTTCGTCGCGGCGTGGGAGGAGGGCCTCGACCTCGGACGGCCCGACGTGCTGCGCGAGGTGGTGGCCCAGGTCGACCTCGATCCGGACGCGGTGGTCGAGGCGGTGCGGAACCACCGGGACATCGACCGGATCGTCGACGCGCTCGAGGAGGCGATGGGCCTCGGCATCACCGGCACGCCCTCGTACCTCATCGACGGACGGGTGTGGCGCGGGGTCCAGCCGGTCGAGGTGCTCCGGGGCTGATCAGGCCTCGGGGAGCTCGATACGGGCCAACCACAGGCCGGGAGCGTCGAGTTCGTTCGGGGTGGGCAGCATGCGCTCCGACTCCCAGAGGCGGTGCAGCCCATCGGTGCCGGCGCGCTCGACCACCCCGGCGCAGAACGCGCGACCGCGCGCGAGCGCCTCGCGGTCCAGGCGGATGCCGAGCAGGCTCTCGACGAACCGCCCGGCCTCGCCCTGGTCGACGTGGTGGCGGGCCACCGCCTCGTGGATGCGCCCGAAGTCGGGGAGCAGCGGTGCGGCGAGGTGCGCGAGCACCGCGTCGCCGTAGCCGACGAGGGTCGTGATGAGGGTCCGGAGCGCGTGCGCCGCGGCGTCCTGGGCCGGGCTGCGCATCGCGCCGAGGATGGCGTCGGGGTGCTCGGCCGCCGCGGTCATGGACGACGGGTCGGCGGGGTCGAGGTCGCCGAAACGCTCCTCGAGGCGGGAGAGGTCGAGGTCGTACCCGGACACGTACTCGGCCGATCGTCGGACGAGGAGGTCCTGCACCCACGCCCGGCCGCGCACTGCGGTCTGCACGGCCTCGTGGAGCGAGACGTAGAGGCGGAGGTCGCGGGGCTCGATGGACCACTCGGCCTCGAAGGTCTCGAGGTTCGGCACGACGAGCGCGGGGCCGGGGGCGTCCGTGGTCGGCAGCGGGAGGTCGTAGCGGCCGAGCGAGTGGCGGGCGAGGTACCCGACCATGGAGCCCGCCTGGGTGCCGAGCAGCACCGGGGCGAGCATGCCCATGAGCCCGGCGAACGGATCGCCGCCGACCCCGCCGAGCCCGAGCGCCGAGAGCGGACCGGCGAGTTCGGGCGGGAGGTCGGTCGGGGTGCCCGGCGCCGCGTCGTCGAGCGACCCGCGCAGCGTGGTGGCGAGCGCCTCGAGCACCTCCCGCAGGGCCTCGAGCTGCAGACGGGCCCACTCACCCCGGCCGAGCACCCGGATCGGCGCCGAGAGGACCTCGGTGACCCCGGTCTCGTTCGCGACGAGCGAGGCGGCCGTGCGAGCCAGGTCGGTGAGCTCGGCCACCGCCGCGCCGCTCGGCGCGGCCTCGTCGCCGCCGTCGAGCGCGACGTAGCCTGCGGTCTGGAGCGCGACCTCCCAGTTCACCGGCCCCTCGGACTGGAGGATGCGCATCAGGTCCGCGAGGTTCACCTGCGTCGGATCGAAGCCGGGGATGCCGAACGGTCCGGACGGGCCCGACCGCATCCCTCCCTCATCGGGATCGTCCGGGGTCGGGTGGTCGCTCACATGGTCAGTGTACGGAACCGCGTCGGATCGGCACCGGTCGCCCCCCGCGTGGGACGCGTCGTCGTGACGGGCGGTGCGGGCCTCGTCGGGAGCGCAGTGCTGCGCGCTCTGGCCGACGATCCAGCCGTCGCCACCGTGGTGAGCATCGATCTGCGCGAACCGGACCCGCGTCCGGCGGGGGTCGAGCACCGGTCGGGCGACCTCCTCGACCTCGACCTCGTGGCGCTCCTCGAGGATGTCGATGCGGTGGTGCACCTCGCTGCGGTCGTCGATCCGATCCTCGACGACGCGCTCGCCGCGCGGACCAACGTCGAGGGGACCCAACGCCTCCTCGACGCAGTGGCGATCGCCGGCGTGCCGACGGTGGTGCGGGTCGCGTCGACGGTGGTCTACGGCGCGTGGCCGACGAACCCGCGACCGCTCACCGAGGACTCGCCGCTGCGACCGGTGCCGGGCCACGGTCCGGCGGTGCAGGCGGCCGAGGTGGAGCGGCGACTCGTCGACTGGCGGGCCGATCACCCGGAGGTGCGGGTCACGACGTTCCGCGCCGCGCCGGTGGTGGGTCGGGGCGCCGGTCACCTCTGGGCCCGCACCCTCGTCGGTCCGAACCGGCTCAGGGTGCGCGGCGCGGACCGACCGGTGCAGGTCGTCCACCCCGACGATGTGGCTCGCGCGGTCGTGCTCGCGGTGACCGGCGCGCTCGACGGCGTCTACAACCTCGCGGCCGAGGGGTCGATGACCGCCGAGGCCTGCGAGGCGCTACAGGGACGGGCTCGGGTACCGGCACTGCCGGCGGAGCT
This sequence comes from Actinomycetes bacterium, assembly GCA_046075855.1. Lineage (GTDB taxonomy): Bacteria > Actinomycetota > Acidimicrobiia > IMCC26256 > IMCC26256 > IMCC26256. The sequence continues at coordinate 11,638 of JBJTQX010000118.1, read as the reverse complement.
GCTCGACCGGGTGCTCGCACGTGCGTGGCGATCCGGCCTCGGCACGGTGCCGCCCGAGGTCGTGCCGTACCTCGAACACCCGTGGATCGTGGCCACGGATCGGATCCTCGCGGCCGGGTGGCGACTCGGGTGTCGAACGAGGAGGCCATCCTCGAGGCGCTCGACGCGGCGCCGGCCCCCCGGCTCGACGGGCGCGCGGTGGCGGCGGCGGCGGGCCTCATCGGTGCGGTGGTGGGGGCGGTCGCGCTCCGTCGGTCCCGACGGGGCTGAGCCGGGCTCAGGCCGGCGCGCCGGACAGGTGCGCGCGGCTCCAGGCCGACCAGTCGTCGGTGAAGTAGCGGACCCGGGTCTTCTTGTACTCCTTCACCGACCACAGCAGCGCGTGCTCGGTGATGCCGGTCTCCGCGCTGATCGCCTCGATGGTCGCCTCGCAGTCGCGGGCACTGCGACCGTGGACCATCGTGAAGACGGTGTACGGCCAGTCCTCGTAGGTCGGTCGTCGGTAGCAGTGGCTCACCGCCGCGAAGCCGGCCATCTGCGGTCCGATCTCGGCGAGGCGATCCTCGGGCACCACCCAGACGCCCATGGCGTTGGCCTTGAACCCGGCGGAGCGATGGTTCATGACCGCGGCGAACCGACGCATCAGCTTGCGGTCGAGGAACGATCCGAGCGTGGCGAGCAGTTCGTCCTCGGTGCAGCCGATCGCCTCGGCCTGCGCGGCGAACGGGCGCTCGACCACCGGCAGATCGTTCTGCACGACGGAGATCGTGCGCATCTCGAGCGGCGAGAGGTCGGGGGCCGGCATCTCCGCCCGACGCTCGGGGCGCTCGTGCGCGAGCACCTCGGTCTTGGCGTCCGCCGCGGTGCGCCCGGTCATGTCGAGCTTCACCCCGATCTTGTAGAGCGTGAGGGTGGGGAGCTTCCGGGTGACCATCGAACCGCTGGCCCGGTGCAGCGCGTCGAGGTGGGCATCGAAGTCGTCGCCGGGCGGAGTGGCCAACGTGTACCAGAGGTTGTACGTGTGGTTGCGCTTGTAGTTGTGGCTGACCCCCGGGTGCTCGCTGATGGTCGCGGCCGCCTCGTCGATGCGGTCGGGGTCGATCTGCGCGGCCACGAGGGCCGACTGGTACCCGAGCGCCCGGGTGTCGAAGATCGCAGACAGCTGGCGCAGCACGCCCGCGTCCTTGACCCGTTCGATGCGGTCCCGCACCTCGGGCTCCGGCACGCCGAGGCGATCGGCGAGCGCAGCGAACGGGCGCGCGGTGAGCGGGAAGTCCCACTGCACCGCGTTGAGCAGGTCGCGGTCGAGGTCGCTGAGGCTCGGGTCGGGGGTGATCTCGGGCATGGCGGCAGTCTCGCGCTCGCGCCCTCGTTGCGCCGCTTCAGCCGATCGGCGGGACCCCGAGCCGTGCGGAGACCTCCCGGGTCCGACCGTCGCGCTCGAGGGTCACGGCCAGCCGGTCGCCGGGCGCATGGGCCTGGAGCGCCCCGAGGACGAGGTCCACGGTGGCGGTCCGGTGCCCGTCGAGCGCGTACACCGTGTCGCCCGAGGAGATGCCGGCCCGGGATGCGGGCGATCCGTCCTGCACGCGCACCACGGTGCCGGCGAGATCGAGCTCCACGCCGAGCCAGCCCGCTCGGACCGGTTCGCCCGCCGCGAACTGGGCCACGACGCGCGCGATGAGGTTCGACGGCGCGGCGACGAGCCGGCTGCCGTCGGTCGCGACGACGATCGCCACGAGTGCGCCCCGACGGTCGATCACGGGCGCGCCGGCCGGGGCGGCGAGCGGGTCGCTGCGTACGAGGGTCCCCGTCCGGACCCCGGCGGTGCTCGCCACCGCGCCGCGGGTGTCGACGACGCGGGCCCAGCTGAGCCGTGCGTGGGTCGGGCGGCGAGCGGTGAGCAGGGCCACCGGCTCGCCGTTCCGGGTCGCGCTCGTCGACGCGAGGCGCCGCCCGGCGGGGCAGCTCGCGCCCATGAGGAATGCGAGACCCGAGCCGGGGTCCGATGCGGCGATGCGGGCGCGGACGGATCCGCGGGACGTGGCCACGCTCACGACCGCCGCGCCGGCGACCGCGTCGGCTGCGGTCACCACGCCCCCGCGGACGCAGAGCCCGGTGGCCACGCGCACGCCGGTGGCGCTCATCGCGCGGACCGGTACGACCGACCACCCCGGGGAGGCCTGCCGGGCACCGACGCGGGGTCCGGTCTCGGTCGGGCCGGTCGACTGCACGACGCGGGTCACCCCGAGGGTGGCGACCACCGCCACCGCTGCGGTGGCGAGCAACGGGAGGGCGCGTCCGGTGCGGGTCGTCGCCGCACGGGGTCCGTGAGGTGCTCCGGACGGAGGTTCGGGGAGACGATCGAGGCGCGGACCCAGCTCGGAGGGGTGCAGCCAGCCCCGGGGGGCGGCGTCGGGTGCGGCCCCCGAGGGGTCCTCCGGGCGCCCGTCGCCGTCATCGCCCGCGCCCGGACCCGGTGTGCTCCCCGCCATGGTTCGGAGCGTAACGGCGGTCCGCCCGGGAGTGACCGCGGCCCCGATCGGTACCATGCGTCCGTGCATCCCCCCGCCGACCGGGCCGACTGGCTCGGCACGTCCGGTGCGCCCCTCCCCGTCGAGGCGGCGACCGCCTGGGTCACGACCCCCGCCACGGGCGCAGTCGTGACCTTCCTCGGCGTGGCCCGTGACCACGCCCCGGGGCGGCCCGAGGTCCGGATGCTCGCCTACGAGGCCTACGAGGCCGCGGTGCAGCGGGTCCTCGAGGACCTCGCGGCCGAGACCCGCCGACGGTGGCCGGCGGTGGAGCGGATCGCGGTGCTGCACCGCACCGGCGAGCTCGGCGTCGGCGACGTCGCGGTCGTGGTGGCGGTGGCCTCACCCCACCGCCCCGAGGCCTTCGAGGCGGCGCGCCACCTCATCGAAGAGCTCAAGGCGACCGCGCCGATCTGGAAGCGCGAGGACTGGGCGGGCGGATCCGACTGGGGAACCGACGCGCAGCCGATCCGGGCGATCGAGGGGGTCGGGCCGTGATCTACCTGCTCATGGCGCTGGCCATCATCGTGGTCGGGGTGACGATCGTGCTCCTGCGCCACCGGGACCCGACAGGTGTGCACCACGGCGTGGATCACTTCGCGCGCCGGCGCGAGGCGCTCGCCCCGCGGGAGCGGCACTCGCGCTTCCGGCACCACCGGGACCGCTGATGGCCCGCGACCTCGCGATCGACCTCGGCACGGCCAACACGCTCGTCTACGCGCGCGGGCAGGGGATCATCCTCAACGAGCCGACGGTGATCGCGCTCAACAGCCGTACCCAGGACGTGCTCGCCATGGGCCACGACGCGTGGCAGATGATCGGGCGCACGCCCGGTTACATCGTGGCGGTCCGGCCCCTGCGGGGCGGGGCGATCACGGACTTCGAGATCACCCAGCGCATGATCCGGCTGCTGTTCCAGCGAGCCGGGGTGTCCCGCATGTACCGGGCCCGGGTGCTCATCTGCGTTCCGAGCGCGATCACCCACGTGGAGCAGCGGGCGGTGCTCGAGGCCGCGCGGCGCGCCGGCGCGGCCCAGACCTTCCTCATCGAGCAACCCATGGCCGCGGCGATCGGCGCGGGGCTGCACATCCACGAACCACTCGGCAACATGGTGATCGACATCGGCGGCGGTACGACGGAGGTCGCCGTGATCTCGCTCGGCGGGATCGTGGCGCTCGAGGCGGTGCGGGTCGGCTCGTTCGACATCGACGCGGCGATCCAGGCGTTCGTGCGTCGCGAGTACGGCATCGCGATCGGGGAGCGCACGGCCGAGGAGGTCAAGCTCGCGATCGGATCGGCCTACCCCACGCCGGATGAGTACCGGGCCGAGGTGCGCGGGCGCGACCTCATGACCGGGCTGCCGAAGACGGTGGTGCTCTCGCCCGAGGAGGTGCGGGAGGCGATCGAGGATCAGGTGCGCGCGATCTGCGACGCGGTGATCGCCGCGCTCGGGCAGACCCCGCCCGAACTGGCCCAGGACCTCATCCTCAACGGCATCAACCTCGTGGGGGGTGGTGGGATGCTGCGCGGGCTCGACCTGCGTATCGCCAAGGAGACCCAGCTGCCGGTCCGCCTCGTCGAGGCGCCGCTCGAGTGCGTGGTCGAGGGTGCCGGCCGGTGCCTCGAGTCCTTCGACCTGCTCAAGGACATGTTCATGGGGCGCGCCCGCACCTGAGCCTCGGTCAGTCCGAGCGTTCCGGGTCGTACGGATCGCCGCCCGGGTCCAGCCCTGCGTCCACGCCGAGCAGGTCCTCGGCCGCTTGGCGCACCTGCCAGTCCCGATCGCTGAGCGCGTGCTCGAGCGCGGCGTCGACCTCGGGGCCGTCGAACGGCGCGAGCGCGAGCACCGCTCGGCGGCGGATGGCTGGGCGGTCCCCGCACGCGTGGAGGATCGCGTCGAGCCGCGCCCCGCGGGATCCGAGCGCGGCGACGGCTGCCTCCCGGACCAGGGGATCCTCGTGCCGGCGGACGGCGTCGGCGAGGGTGTCCTCCACCGAGGTGGCCGCAGCGCCGACCACGTCGGTGCGCTCGCCGAGTGCCCAGCACGCGGCTTCGGCCACGAGCGGGTCCGGGTCGTCGGCGAGCGCGGCGAGCATCCGGCCATCGGGGTCCGCCGGTGCCACCCGCGGGCCGAGCTCGGCGGCGCGACGTCGGACGGTCGGGTCGGTGTCGGTGGCCGCGGCGGACCAGGCCTCGGCGACCTCGTCGGCGGCCGCGACCCGTACCGAGGCCGCCAACGCCGCGGACCGGACCCGTGGGTCGGGATCCGACCGGGCCGCGCGCAGCCGTGCCGCGCGATCGGGCGTCGGCTCGAAGCCGGCGCGCACGGTGGCGATGCGGTCGCTGAGGCTCGGTTCGGCCCGCTCGTGCGGTGCTCGCATCGGCGCCGGTGCTCCTCGGTCGGGACGTGCCCCATCGTCCCACGCGGCGCACCCGCAGCCCGGACCCCGCGTGGGAGGATGCCCTCGATGGCGCCGATCGACGAGGACGATTCCCGGGCAACGCCGACCCCCACCCCGCCCGCGCCCACCCGCCCCCGCCGCCTGCAGCGGGGTCGGCTCGCCGTCGCCATCGGCGTCGCCGTCGTCCTCGTGGTGGTGCTCGTCGGCACCGCGGTGCGACTGCCGTACGTGATCTTCTCGCCCGGTCGGGCCACCGACGTGCGCCCGATCATCACGGTCGAGGGGGCGCGCACCTACCCGAGCCGGGGTGACCTGCTCTTCCTCACCGTCTCGGTGTCGAACCAGCGGCCCAACCTCTGGCGGTTCATCCAGGCTTCCCTCGACGGGGACAGCGAGGTGATCGGCGAGCGCGACTACCTCGGCGACAGCACCCCGCAGCAGGACCGACGGCTCAACCGGGCGCTCATGGTCGAGTCGCAGGAGGTCGCCAAGGCCGAGGCACTCGAGTACCTCGGGTACGAGGTCCCGGTGACGGGGAGCGGAGCGCTCGTCGTCGAGGTGAGCCCGAACGGACCCTCCGACGGTCGCCTGCGGCGCGGCGACCTCATCACCGCGATCGACGGGCGGCCCATCGAGCGCGCGGACGAGATCGGCACGGCCGTGCGCGCCGCGCCTGCGGGGACGACCTTCACCTTCTCGGTGACCCGGGGTCGCGATCGCGAACGGCTCGAGGTGCCGGTCACCTCGCGCCTCGCCACCTCCGGCGAACTGCGGGGCCGACCGTTCATCGGGATCGCGCCAGCCACGAAGGACCTCCGCTACGAGTACCCGGTCGACATCACCATCGATCCGGGGGCGGTGAGCGGCCCCTCGGCCGGCCTCGCCTTCACGCTCGCGATCATCGACGAGATGTCGCCCGGTTCGCTCACCGCCGGCCGCGCCGTCGCGGTCACCGGCACGATCGCGGCTGACGGGACGGTCGGCGATGTGGGTGGGGTCGCCCAGAAGACGGTGGCCGCGAGGCGGGCCGGTGCTCGGCTCATGCTCGTCCCGCCGGGGGAGGCCGCCGAGGCCAGGTCCCGGGCCGGTGACTCGCTGCGGGTGGTCCCGGTGCGGACCCTCGACGAGGCGGTGCAGGTGCTCGTGGCCAGCGGTGGCCGGGCACCCGAGCCGGCCGCAGCGCAACGCGTCGCCTGAGGTCGGGACCCGGTCGGCCCACGGTCCGCGGCGCCGTCTTGCCAACACCCGTAACATTGGCCACTCTTGTTGACTGGATTCCACCGGAGGAGGGCCCGTGTCGGGCAGTGACGTGCGGCGGCTGGCGGTGACGAGCAGCCCGAAGCTGAGCCCGGACGAGATCGCGAGCCGCGGCTTCGGGCGGGCGGTGCGCGGCGTCTCCGAGCAGGAGGTGCGCTCCTTCCTCCGGCGCGTCGCAGAGGAGGTCGGCGCGATGGCCGACCGCGAGGCGATGCTGCAGTCCCGCCTCCGTGACCTCGAGGCGCGGCTCGCCAACCCGCCGGCCCCCACCGAGCAGCAGCTGCTCGACGCGCTCGGCGAGGAGACGGCGCGCGTGCTGCGATCCGCGCAGGAGGCGGCCGAGGACATCCGCACCAGGGCCGAGGAGCGCGCGGCGGAGGTGCTGCGCGAGGCCGACGAGCACGCGCGCACCACCCGCAAGGCGGCGGAGGCCGATGCGACCGCGCGGACGACGGCGGCCGAGGAGGCCGCGGTCGCGCTGCGAACCGCGACCGCGGAGGAGACCGAGGCGGTGCGCGCGACCACGACCGCCGAGGTTGCGGCGATCCGGGAGCGCGCGGCCAACGAGGCGGCGGCACTCGCCGAACGCGCGCGTCAGGATGGCGAGTCGGAGGTCGAGGCGGCCCGGCAGACCGGCCGCGACATGTTGGCTGAGGCGAAGGCCGTGCGTGAGCGCGTGCTCGCCGACCTCGCCCGGCGTCGCGAGCTGCTCACCGCGCAGATCGAGGAACTCCGGGTCGGACGGGATCGCCTGCTCGGCGCCTACCGGGTCGTGAAGCAGACCCTCGCCGACGCCACGCAGGCGCTCGGCCAGGTCGAGGCCCGCGGTGCGGCGGTGCTCGCGTCGCCCGCCCCGGTGCTGCCCGAGGAGGCCGTGGCGGAGCCGGAGCCGACGACGCCGGAGCCGGTCGGCGCCGCGCCGGTGTCCGCGGAAGCCGAGCCGGACGTGCCCGAGGTCGCGGTCGTCGCGCCGGAATCGGACGAGCCGGTCCAGGCGGGGGCCACCGCCAGGGGTCTGCGACGTCGCATGCGGGACACCTTCGGCATCCGCGACGATGAGGCCGAGGCCGAGGCGCCGACCGTGACCGAGGAGGTCCGGGTCATCGCGGTCTCGGCCGCCGACGATGGCGGGACGGTCGAGGTCGAGGTGGCCGAAGCGGTGGCTTCCGCCACGGGTGGAGCCGTGGCCGTCGATGCGCTCTTCGCCCGCCTGCGGGCCGACGCGACGGCTCCGTCCGAGGAGTCGCCCGCGCCGACTGCGGCGGCTGCGCCGGAGGCCCCGAGCGCGCCGGAGGCCGAGGTCACGCCGGAGGCCGAGATCGAACCGGTCGTGCCCGAGGTGGCCGACGATGACGAGGGGGTGCGGGCCGAGCGCGACGCGGTGCTCGCACCGCTGCTGCGCGATGCGCTCAAGCGCGCGAAGCGCGGCTTGCAGGACGACCAGAACGAGGTGCTCGATCGGCTACGCACCGCGAAGGGGCGACCCGACCCCGAGGTCGTGCTCGGTGGCGCCGCGGGGGCCGAGGAGGCCTGGGTCGTGCGCCTGCGGGAGCCGATCACCGCGGCCTACGTGGGCGCCCACACCACGCACAGCACCGAGCCCGCGCCGGCGGTGCCCGAGGACCTCGTGCGCGCGCCGGCCGAGGCCGTCGTCACCCCGCTGCGGGGGCGGCTCGCCGAGGCGGTGGCCGAGGAGGACGCCGACGCCGCGGTGCGTGCGGTCGGGGCCCGCTTCCGCGAGGCCCGGGGTGCGGGGCTCGAGGCCGCGCTCCACGACGCACTCGCTGCGGCCTGGGCTCGGGGCGTCCACGACGCGGCACCCGCCGGCTCATTGCTGCGCTGGGTACCGATCGAGGTCGGTCGGTGTTCCGACTGCGACGACAATGCGCTCGAGCCGACCCGACGGGGCGAGGTGTTCCCGACCGGCCAGGCGTACCCGCCGGCACATCCGGGATGCCGCTGCACGCTCACGCCGGTGACCACGAGCTGAGAGGCCGGCGCGGCGCGAGCGGAGTTTCCGGGGGCTGACCTCTAGGCTGCCCCCGATGCGATCGATGCCGACCGAGCCCCGGCCCCCGCGCGCGCGTCGACTGCGGGGCGTCGCCATCACCGCCGCGGTGGTGCTACTCATCGTGTTCCTCAGCTTCCGCGGGATCTCGGTGTTCTTCACCGACTACCTGTGGTTCCGGTCGGTGGATCTCGCCAACGTCTGGCGCGGCCTGCTCGGGGCGAAGCTCGCGCTCGGCACCGTGTTCACCCTCACCTTCTTCGTGCTCATGTTCACGAGCCTCTGGGTGGCGGACCGGCTCGCCCCGACCACCCGCCCGCTCGGGCCCCGCGACGACCTCGCCGCGCGGTACCAGGATGTGGCCGGCCGCTACGAGGGCCGCATCCGCTTCGCGGTCTCGGCCTTCCTCGCCCTCATCGTGGGCGCGAGCGTCAGCGGCGAGTGGCAGCAGTGGGTGCTGTTCACCCATCGGGTCGACTTCGGTCGGGTGGACCCGCAGTTCGGCAAGGACATCGGGTTCTTCGTGTTCCAGCTGCCGTTCATCGACTTCCTCTTCAACTGGCTCTTCGTGGCGCTCGTGGTCGTGCTGCTGGTCACCACGGCGCTCCACTACCTCAACGGCGGGATCCGGCTGCAGGGTGCGGGTCCACGGGTGACCCCGCAGGTCAAGGCCCACCTCTCTGTGATCCTCGCGGTCATGGCGCTCGTGAAGACCGGGCAGTACTGGTTCGGCCGCTACGAGCTCGACCTGTCGACCCGGGGGGTCGTGGCCGGGGCCAGCCGCACCGACATCGCCGCGCAGCTGCCCGCGCTCACCCTGCTCGTCGTGATCTCGGTCGTGGCGGCGGGGCTCTTCGTGTGGAACATCCGGCGTCGGGGCTGGGTGCTGCCGGTGATCGCAGTCGGCCTCTGGGCGTTCGTCGCGCTCGTGGTGGGCACGATCTTCCCCGCGATCTACCAGGGCCTGCGGGTCAATCCGAACGAGCTGCAGAGCGAGAAGCCCTACATCGCCCGCAACATCCGGGCGACCCGCGATGCGTTCGGCCTCTCGAAGGTCCGGGTGGTCCCCTTCGACTACCAGCAGAACCTCGACGCAGCCAAGATCGCGGCCAACGCGCCGACCGTGCGCAACGCTCGCCTGTGGGACCCCTACGAGACGCTGCGGAACTTCCAGTCGTTCCAGGGCCTGCAGACCTTCTACAAGTTCTCCGACGTCGACATCGACCGTTACGAGGTGGGTGGGGCCACGACCCAGGTGATGCTGTCGGCCCGTGAGCTGAACCGCACCGACCTGCCGAGCCAGTCCTGGGTCAACCGGCAGCTCGTGTACACGCACGGGTACGGCGCGGTCGGCTCGGCGGCCAACGCGGCCACCGCCGACGGCACGCCGCAGTACCTGCTGCGCGACATCCCGCCGAAGGGGGACATCCCGCTCCGCCAGCCCCGGGTGTACTTCGGCGAGAGCACCGGCGGCTACGTGCTCGTGAACGCGAAGTCCGACGAGTTCGACTACCCGCTCGAGGGCCAGCGCGACGCGTACAACCAGTACCGGGGAGACGGGGGCATCAAGCTCTCGAGCCTCGCCCGCCGCCTCGCCTTCGCCGTGCGGTTCAACGACTACAACCTGCTCATCTCCGGGCAGGTGACGCCGCGCACCCAGATGGTGTTCAACCGGGACATCCGCTCCCGGGTCGAGCAGGCCACGCCGTTCCTCACCTTCGACTCCGACCCGTACCCGGTCATCGTCGACGGTCGCATCGTGTGGATGCTCGACGGGTACACGACGAGCAACTCCTACCCCTACTCCCAACCGTTCGCCGGTGAGGGGGCGCTGTCGAGCACCTTCAACTACGTGCGCAACCCGGTGAAGGCCACGGTCGACGCGTACACCGGACGCATCCACTACTACGTCATCGACCCGAAGGACCCCATCATCCAGGCCTGGGGCAAGGCGTTCCCGGGCCTGCTCGAGCCGATCTCCGCCATGCCGTCCGCGCTCCGGTCGCACCTGCGGTACCCGCAGGACCTGTTCAAGGCCCAGACCGACGTGTACCGGACCTACCACATGACCAACCCCACGACCTTCTACAACAAGACCGACCTCTGGGCGGTCTCGCCGGACCCGGGTTCCGGTGAGGTGGGCACGACGACCTTCGAGGCGACGCCGACGACCATCGCCGGGGCCCGTCCGCAGGCTGCGTCGTCGACCGGACGTCGCATCGATCCGCTCTACCTGCTCATCCAGTTGCCGGATCAGGACGACCTGCACTTCCAGATCATCCGCCCCTTCGTGCCGGTCTCGAGCGGCAACGCGCTCACGAACCTCGTCTCGTTCATGGCGGCCGACTCCGACCCCGGCACCTACGGGCAGCTGCGGTCGTTCGTGATGCCCGATGGGCGATCGGTGTACGGGCCGCAGCAGGTCGACTCGACCATCAACACGACCCAGCAGATCTCCGAGCAGTACTCGCTGCTCGGTCGCACCGGGTCGCGGGTGATCCAGGGGTCCATGCAGCTCCTCCCGATCGGCAACTCCCTGCTCTACATCCGACCGGTCTACGTGCAGGCCGACACGGGGCAGCAGCTCCCGTCCTTCCGGTTCGTCGTCGTCTTCTACGCAGGTCGCGCGGTCATCGACACCTCGCTGCGCGGGGCGCTCGGTCAGCTGTTCGAGGGCACCGCCCCGAGCGGCGGGGGGACCGGCGAGGGCGGGACCGGCGGGGGATCGGGTGGGAGCTCGGGCGGAGGATCGGGCGGCGGCTCGGCCACCGTCCCGCAGCTGCTGGCCCGGGCCGCCGACGCGTACGACCGGGCGCAGGCCGCGCTCAAGGCCGGCAACCTCGGCGAGTACCAGCGTCTCACCGATGAGGTCGGCCGCCTCCTCAAGCAGGCCCGCGACCTGTCCGGCGGATCGGGCTCGCCCACCACGACGACCACCCGCCCCGGGACCACCTCGACGACCGTCGGCCGCACCACCGCCTCGGCCTCCCGCTGAGGCGGAGGACCGGCTTGGGCCGGGGCCCCGGGGGATTGTTACTATCCCCGTAGTGGAAATCCCCCCGACCCCCGGGGGAGCGCATCCACGAGCCCCGGAGGGGGTGTGCGATGTCCGTCGGCGGGATCGATCTCGGCAAGTACCAGCTCGGGTGGCGTGACACCGAGCAGTACGTGTTCAAGCCCAAGAAGGGGCTCAACGAGGAGATCGTCCGCGAGATCTCCTGGCACAAGTCCGAGCCGGAGTGGATGACGGAGTTCCGCCTCGCCGCCCTGCGGCGGTTCGAGTCCAAGCCGATGCTGCCGTGGTTCGCGGCCAACATGCCGGACATCGACTTCGACGACATCTACTACTACATCAAGCCCACCGAGAAGCAGGTCTCCGACTGGGACATGCTCCCGGAGGAGATGAAGGACACCTACGAGAAGCTCGGCATCCCCGA
>JBJTQX010000117.1:0-8588 GCA_046075855.1 Actinomycetes bacterium | reverse complement strand
CGGCCGCATCTGGGTGCCGAGCGAGTTCGGTGACGCCCGCGCCCCCGAGGCGATCCCGGAGGGCGAGCGTGACTACTACCTCGAACGGCTCTACCCGTCCTTCGGCAACCTCGCCCCGCGCGACATCGCGTCGCGGGCGGCCAAGCGCGCGGTCGACTCCGGCCGCGGGGTCGGTCCGCTGAAGAACGGCGTGTACCTCGACTTCTCCGAGGCCATCTCGCGCCTCGGGGCGCACACCATCGAGGAGCGTTACGGCAACCTCTTCCAGATGTACGAGCGCATCACCGGTGAGGACCCGTACCAGCAGCCGATGCGCATCTACCCGGCCGTCCACTACACGATGGGCGGACTCTGGGTGGACTACAACCTCATGAGCAACGTGCCCGGTCTCTACGTGCTCGGCGAGGCGAACTTCTCCGACCACGGTGCGAACCGGCTCGGGGCGAGCGCGCTCATGCAGGGGCTGGCCGACGGCTACTTCGTGCTGCCGGCGACCATCTCCGACTACCTCGCCCCGCAGCTCGGCGAGACGCCGGTGGCCACCGACGACCCGATCTTCGTCGCCGCCGAGGCCGAGGTCCGCGACCGCACCAACCAGATGCTCGCCATCAAGGGCACCCGGTCGGTCGACTGGTTCCACCGGGAGCTGGGCCGGATCATGTGGGACAACTGCGGCATGGAGCGCAGCGCCGAGAGCCTCGACAAGGCCCTCGCCGAGATCCCCGCCCTGCGCGAGGAGTTCTGGAACGACCTGCGCGTGCTCGGCTCGGCCGAGTCCTTCAACCAGTCGCTCGAGAAGGCCGGCCGAGTCGCCGACTTCCTCGAGTTCGGCGAGGAGCTCGTCCTCGACGCCCGGCGCCGGGAGGAGTCCTGCGGCGGACACTTCCGGGTCGAGTACCAGACCGAGGAGGGCGAGGCCCAGCGCGACGACGAGGACTACGCGTACGTCGGCGCCTGGGAGTGGAACGGGATCGGCCAGGAGCCGACCCTCCACAAGGAGCCGCTCGAGTACGAGAACGTCCACTTCGCCACCCGTTCGTACAAGTAACGAGGAGCACGAGTCCCGTGAAGCTCACGCTGAAGGTCTGGCGCCAGCAGGGGCCGACGTCGTCCGGCCACTTCGAGACCTACGACATGCCCGAGGTCTCCCCCGACATGTCGTTCCTCGAGATGATCGACGTACTCAACGAGCGCCTCGTCGTCGACGAGCAGGATCCCATCGCCTTCTACCACGACTGCCGCGAGGGCATCTGCGGTTCCTGCTCCATGATGATCAACGGCGTGCCGCACGGTCCCGAGCGGGGCACCGCGACCTGCCAGCTCCACATGCGCAAGTTCTCCGACGGCGACCACATCACGGTCGAGCCGTGGCGAGCCCGGTCGTTCCCGATCATCAAGGACCTCGCGGTCGACCGCAGCGCGCTCGACCGGATCATCGAGTCCGGCGGCTACATCTCCGCGCCCACCGGCGCGGCCCGGGACGCCAACGAGATCCTCGTGCCGAAGGAGGCTGCCGACGCGGCCATGGACGCCGCCGCCTGCATCGGCTGCGGGGCGTGCGTGGCCGCCTGCCCGAACGGCGCCGCGCAGCTCTTCACCGCGGCGAAGTACAACCACCTCAGCCTGCTCCCCCAAGGTCAGCCCGAGCGGTACGCGCGGGCCGTGGCGATGGTCGACGAGATGGAGCGCTGGTTCGGCTCCTGCACGAACTACGGCGAGTGCGAGACCGCGTGCCCGAAGGAGATCTCGATCGACTTCATCGCGCTGCTCAACCGTGACTACGTGAAGGCGCAGTTCAAGAACCGCAAGCTGAGCGGCCAACGTTCCTAGTCACCGGGTGCCCGTACGCCGCGGCACCACGGTCACGAGCACGACCGCGAGCCCGGCCCCGGCGAGCACGAGCAGCACGCCGAGGAACGCACGTCCCGATGCGATATCGACGAGGCCGAGCCACGGGAGCGGGCCGACCACCGCCGCCCCGAGCGCAGCCAGCGCGCAGCCGAGGTTCACGAGCACGTGCAACGCGCTCGGCGGGGTCTCGAGACGGCCGAAGCATCCGCAGGACCCGACCGGCAGGTGCCGCACGCGGGCCTGCGTAACGAAGACCGTGAACCCGAGGTAGGAGAGACCGACCACCGCCGCACCGGTGCGGGAGCCGGTCGCCAGCGCCGCCACGGCGAGGCCGACCTCGAAGGCTGCCAGCCCGCGCACGGCGACGGGCGGCACGACGAGACCGCTGCGCGCCAGCGCGCCGACGGTGTCGCGGGGGTCGCGGACCTTGGCGATCCCGGCGGCCGCGAGCAGTGCGATCGCGATCCCGTACGGCACGGTCCAGGCACCCATTGCGGGCGAATGTAGACCGGGTAGCGTCCCGAGCCGCACGCCCGAGCGGACCCGGAGGTACCCATGACGCGGACCATCGACACGGCCTCGATCGAGCGGCTCGTCGCCCGGGCCCGCCGCGAGGTGGACGAGGGGCTGCTGCCCTCGGCGCAGGTCGCGCTCGCGCTCGACGGCGAGGTGATCCTCGACGAGACGTTCGGCGGCGTGCCGTCGGAGTCCCGCTACTGCGTGTTCTCGTGCACGAAGGTGTTCGTCGCCGGCGCCGTGTGGACGCTCATCCAGGACGGCCTGCTCGACGTCACCCGACCCGTCGTGGACTACATCCCCGAGTTCGGCACGAACGGCAAGGACGTCGTCACCGTGGAGCAGGTCATGCTCCACCAGAGCGGGTTCCCCTCGGCGCCGCTCGGTCCGCCGAAGTGGGCCACCACCGAGGGCCGCCTCGAGGCCTTCGGCAAGTGGCGGCTCCAGTGGGAGCCCGGCACGAAGTTCGAGTACCACCCGTCGAGCGCGCACTGGGTGCTCGCCGAGCTCATCGACCGCCTCGCCGGCGCCGACTACCGCGACGTCATCGCCGAACGCATCACGACGCCCATCGGCCTGCCCCGTGTGCTCGGCATCACCGAGCCGGTGCCGGTGCGGGTGCCGCACTCGGTCGGTGGCGTCGCGACCCCCGACGAGCTCGAGGAGGTCTTCGGGGTGCGCGAGCTGCCCGCCACCGAGGTGACCACCGACGCCGTCTCGTACCTCGGCACGCCCGAGGCGATGGCGGTGGGCCTGCCGGGCGGCGGCGGGGTCATGCGCGCCGCCGACCTCACCCTCCTGTACCAGGAGCTGCTCCACAACACCCACGGCATCTGGGACCCGGCGGTGCTCACCGACGTGCGGACGAACGTGCGGTCCCGCCTGCCCGACGTGTGGACCGGTGTCCCCGCGGCCCGCACGCTCGGGCTCGTGACCGCCGGCGACGACGGGCTCGCCCCGATGCGCGGCTTCGGCCACACGAACTCCTCGGGCGCGTTCGGCCACAACGGCGCGTTCGGGCAGATCGCGTGGGCCGACCCGGCGACCGGCCTGTCGTTCGCGTACGTCACCGACGGCCTCGACGAGCACGTGATCCGGCAGGGCCGACGCGGCATCGCGCTCAGCAGCATCGCCAACGAGTGCGCGGGCTGACGCCGAGCGCGTGAGCGAGGCCCGCAATCCCTAGGCGCTCGCCGCCCTCTGCGCCCGCGCGCTCACCGACCCGCCCACGGCCGACGAGATCGCCCGGGCCCTGCTCGCCGATCCGGGGGTGTCGGTGCTCGGCGACCCGACCGTCGGTGTGGTCGCCACCGCGTGCAGCGGCACGGTCGGCTCGATCCGTCTCCTCGCCGTCGATCCGGCGCAGCGCCGTCGGGGCATCGGGCGGGCCCTCCTCGAGGAGGCGGAGGCGGCCCTGTGCACCGCGGGTGCGACCGGGTTCCGGGTCGGCGGCGACGCACCGCGGTACCTGTGGCCCGGCGTGGACGTCACCGACCTCGGCCTCCTCGCCCTCCTCGAGGCCGCCGGGTACGCGCGCGGCGAGGCCGCCCTCAACCTCGAGGTCCCCCTCGACGCCATCCCGCCGGCGCCGGTCGAGCCCTCCGCCCCCGTCTCGGTGGACGAGGTCGCCGCGTGGTGCCGGACCCACTGGCCGCACTGGGAGGTGGAGTTCGTGGCCGCCGCCGAGCGATCGGGCCTCACCGCCGCCCGGGACGACGCCGGCATCGCGGCGCTCTGCGCCCGGGACGTGCTGCGCGACGGCTGGATCGGACCCGTGGCGAGCCGCCCCGACCTCGTGGGCCACGGAGCCGGGCGCGCCCCGCTGCTCCACGCTCTCCACGCCCTGCGCGCCGGCGGCCGGGATCGGGCCGAGATCGTCTGGGCCGGGCCGCTGCGCCCGTACCTCGCGGTCGGGGCACGCCCGGGCCGGACCTTCGTGGTGCTGCGCAAGGGCGGCTGAACCCACCCCGACCCCAGCTCCGGTCTGCCACACTCCCCGATGTGCCGGGCGACGACATCGAACTCGCGAAGGATTCCCTCGAGCGCGTCCTGGTGGTCGCCGCCTTCTTCCGAGAGCACCACGGGCGCAGTTTCACGCTCGACGAGGTCCTCGACGGGATCCCCGAGTACGCCGCGCTCGAAAACCGCGAGAGCGCTCGCCGGAAGTTCCTGCGCGATCGGGACGAACTCACGGACGCCAAGATCGTGATCGATCAGATCTACGACTTCGACGTCGACAGCGGCGATCTCGGCGACCGGTACCGCTACGAGATGCGAGCGCCGTTCTTCCGGCCGGACGAGCGAGCCGCGCTCATCGAGGCTGCTGCCGCAGTGCGGATCGAAGGGCTCGACGAGGACGACCCGGCCGATCTCGGCGGTGCCGTCGACAGCCGATCGGCCAACGTGGCCGTGAAGGTGCCGGCGATCATCGACGAGTTGCAGCGCGCGATCCGCAAGCGTCGGGTCGTGGCCTACCGCTACAAGGACTCCGAACGACGGGTCGAGCCCTACCGGATCGGCCAGTGGCGGGGCACTTGGTACCTCCTCGCCCGCGATCTCGGGGATGACCGGGTGAAGAACTGGGCGATCGAGCGGATACAACCGGCCGACGACGCCTCCGTGGTGCGCGAGGAGTCCGGTGACCACGCGTTCCTGCCACCCGACCTCGACTGGGATGCGCAGTTCGCCCTCGACCCGAACGAGTGGGGGCAGGACGAGCCGTTCGACGCGCTCGTGCTCATTCCGCGGAACCTTCGGCTCGCGTTCGGCGATGTGTTCGACGGCGTCTCGAACCGCGAGTGGGTCGACGACGACTCGGTGGTCGTCACCCTCACCGTCCGGCACCTCGAGTCGACGATCACTCGGCTCCTCGGGTTCGGTGAGCGGGCGCGCGTCGTCGGACCGCCGGATTTCGTGGCCGCCTTCACGGCGTGGCTCGCTCCGCAGACCGGGGACCGCTGATGCCAACCGCGAAGCTCTCCAAGAAGCTCGAGGCGATCCGCTTGGCCACCGCGCGAGCCGAGGAGCGCGGCACCGCCGACCTCGCCGAGGTCGCTGAGGAGGTCGACGTTCCCGTCGCGCACCTGTGCGGCTGGATCGACGCGGTGATCGCGCTCGACGAACGCGTCGGGGCCGATCGGTCCGTCACGGGCATCGATCCCGCGATGACCCGTGACGGCACCACCCTCGTGATCACGCGGAACCACCTGCGGGACTTCGAGACGGAGCCGCCCGACATGGACACCGCCGTGCGGCTGCTCATCGCCGGGAACCTCGTCAAGGCGATGGCCCCGGACCTCCACCTGATCCCCCTCGCCCGAGCCACGACGAAGCTCGAGCGCATCGTCGGACAGGAGTACCCGATCGCGGTCAAGGAGGCGCCGCACTTCGTCCTCGTGCACGAGTCGATCGGCCCCACCAGCTGCCGAGTACTGCAGATCGAGTACGTGAACGACCAGCTCGCCGGGAGCGAGCGGGAGGTCGAGCCTGTCGCGGTGTTCTCGGCGGGCGGGTACTGGTACCTCGAGGCGTACGACCGACGGACCGCCGAGGTGCGGGCGTTCCGCATCGACAGGATCCGCGAGGTGCGCAACGCCTCCGAGGTCGTGGCTCCTCGCGAACGGACCCTCACCGGGCAGTTCGATCTCGGCGCGCTCGAGCACCGGCTCACGGTGCGGGTGCGGTCCTCCCTCATCGACGCGTTCCGAGCCTTCGACGTCCGGGTCGAGGCCGAGCGCAGCCTCGGGGGCAGCACGGTCGAAGCCGACCTCGTCGTGTACGGCGAACGGCGCTTGGACCAGCTCCTGCTCTCGCTCGGACCCGACGGCGAGATCCTCGCCCCGACCGAGTACCGCACCCGCCGCGCGGACGGAGCGCGTGCGCTCCTCGACCGCTACGTCTGACCGGAGACCCCGTGGACACCGCCGACCTGCAGGCCACCATCGAGCGCACCTACGGCGACCGGGACCGCGCCCGCGGCATCCCGGCCACCGTGGCCTGGATCGCCGAGGAGGTGGGCGAGCTCGCGCAGGCCGTCCGCAAGGGCACCCGCGACCAGCAGCTCCACGAGCTCGGCGACGTGCTGGCCTGGGTGGCCTCGCTGGCCAACCAGCTCGGCATCGACCTCGACGAGGCCCTCGCCCGCTACCGGTCCGGGTGCCCCCGCTGCGAGGCGAGCCCCTGCACCTGCGGAACCTGACCGGCCCGCCGCCCCCGGCGGTGGTCGCCGCTCGGCCAGCGCCTAGCCTCCGGATCTCACCCCCGACGACCCCGAGGAACCGTGCGCCGAGAGCACTTCGTCATCGACGGATCGAACCTGGCCACCGAGGGCCGGACCGAGCCGAGCCTCGCCCAGCTGCAGGAGGCCATCGAGGCCTTCCGCCTCGAGCACCCCGATGCCATCCTCACGGTCGTGGTCGACGCCTCGTTCGAGCACCGCATCGACAGCGCCGAACGAACGGCGTTCGGCCGGGTCGAAGCGGCCGGCGAGGTCGTGTCGCCCCCCGCGGGCGCAGTCGGACGCGGGGACGGCTTCCTCCTCCAGATCGCCAACCGCACCGGCGCGTCCGTGCTCTCGAACGACTCGTTCCAGGAGTTCCACGGGGAGTACGAGTGGCTCTTCGACACGGGCCGCCTCGTCGGCGGCAAGCCCGTGCCCGGGGTGGGCTGGATCTTCTCGTTGCGCCGCCCGGTGCGCGGCGTGGCGAGCCGCAAGGCCGTCGCCGCCAAGAAGCAGGCGACGAAGGCGGCCGACGGCAAGGCGCGCAAGGCCGTGAAGGAGGCCATCGCCGAGGCGACCGCCGACGTGATGCAGCCGGAGGGGACGCGTCGCCGACGCCGTCGTTCCCGTCGGGGACAGCAGCCGGCCGAGCCCGTGAACGATCCGGCCCCGTTCCTGCAGTTCGTCATCGACCACCGTCCCGGCGGCGAGGTGGAGGGCGAGGTCGAGTCCTTCTCCTCGCACGGCGCCTTCGTCACGGTCGGCGCGGTGCGCTGCTACGTACCGCTCGCCGGCCTCGGCGACCCGCCCCCGACCCGCGCCCGCGATGTCCTGAGCCAGGGCGAGGCGCGCACCTTCATCGTGCAGGCGGTCGACGCACCGCGACGGGGCATCGAGCTCGCGCTCCCCGGGTTCGCACACCCCGCTTCGGCGCCGAGTGACGAGACGGTCGATGCCGAGACCCGTCCGGCCCGCAGCGCACGCGGCGGGCGCGGCGGGACCAAGCCCGGCGCCTCCGGGAAGGCACCGGCCAAGAAGGCGGCGCCGACGATGAAGGCCGCCCCCGCCAAGAAGGCGGCGAAGCAGCCCGGCGCGAAGACCGCCCCGGCGGGGAAGATGGCGAAGACCACCGCGAAGCAGGCTGCGAAGAAGACCACGCCCGCGAAGAAGACCACCAGGAAGGCCACACCCGCGAAGGGCACCACCAAGAAGGCGACCCCGACGAAGGGCACCGCGAAGAAGGCCACACCGGCGAAGAAGACGACCGGGGACGCCGCGAAGAAGGTCACGCCCGCGAAGAAGACCACCGAGAAGGCCACACCCGCGAAGGGCACCACCAAGAAGGCCACACCCGCGAAGGGCACCACCAAGAAGGCCACACCGGCGAAGAAGACGACCGGGAACGCCGCGAAGAAGGTCACGCCTGCGAGGAAGACCACCCGGAGAGCCCGATAGCGACCGAGGAGCACCCGTGACGATCATCCCCGAGATCACCGTCGATGAGATCGACCCGCAGTTCGTACTCCTCGACGTGCGCGAGGCCGATGAGTGGGTCGCCGGACGCGCACCGGCGGCGCGGCACCTCGCGCTCTCGGAGCTCGCCGAGGCCGAGCACGGGTTCGAACCCGGTCAGCGGGTGCAGGTCATCTGCAAGGTCGGGGGCCGATCGGCGCGGGCGACCGCGTTCCTGCGCGATCAGGGCGTCGACGCGGTGAACGTGATCGGCGGGATGCTCGCGTGGGCCGCGGCCGGCCTCGACGTCGTGACCGACGACGGGTCGACGGGCCACGTGGCCTGATCCGATGACCGACGCCTCGCCGTCGCGTCCGCTCGAGGGGCTGCGGGTCCTCGACTGTTCGCGGGTCCTGTCCGGACCGATCGCCGGGCGGATGCTCCACGACCTCGGCGCCGAGGTCATCAAGGTCGAGCCGCCCGAGGGGGACCTCACCCGGTTCGCCGTGCCGCGGGCGGGCATCACCTCGGCCTACTTCGCCCAGCAGAA
>JBJTQX010000116.1:0-20980 GCA_046075855.1 Actinomycetes bacterium | reverse complement strand
GACGACGGCCGGAGCGCGCGCGAGCGCGGCATGGCCAAGATGCAGGAGGTCTACGGGTTCTCCTACGACCCGGCCGACGTCGAGGGTCCGTTCGTCGACGTGACCGTCGACCACCTCTTCGGCGACATCTGGACCCGCGAGGGCCTCGACGTGCGCGAGCGCCGCATGCTCACGATCGGTGCGCTCGCCGCGCTCGGCCTCGGCAACCTCCTCGAGATCCAGTTCACCTCGGCGCTGGCCAACGGCGAGTTCACCGAGGACCAGGTGCGCGAGATCGTCCTGCACCTGACCCACTACGTGGGCTGGCCGCTCGCCACGAGCATGAACGCCGCGGCCGAGAAGGTCATCGCCCAGCGTCGGGAGGCCGGAGCGTGAGCGAGCAGAACCCGGTGGGCGTCGACTTCGACTTCTCCGGCACCGTCTCCATCGTGACCGGCTCGGGCGGCGGCATCGGTCAGGCCTACGTCGAGGCCATCGCCGCGGCGGGTGGCGCCGTCGTGGTCGCCGACATCGACGCGGACCGGGCCGAAGGTGTGGCGGCCGGCATCCGGGCGACCGGCGCCGCCGCGCTCGCCGTCGCCGTCGACGTCTCCGATCCGGCCTCCGCGCAGGCCATGGCCGACGCGACGATCGAGGAGTTCGGGGGCATCGACCACCTCGTGAACAACGCCGCGATCTTCGGCGGCATGCAGCTCGACGCGCTCGTGAGCGTCGACTGGGACTACCTCACCCGCTTCATGGCCGTGAACCAGATGGGCGCGCTCGCCTGCACGCGGGCCTGCTACCGCTCGATGCGCAAGCGCGGAGGCGGTGCGATCGTGAACCAGTCCTCCACCGCGGCCTACCTCTACGCGGGCTTCTACGGGCTCGCGAAGGCCGGGGTGAACTCGCTCACCCAGCAACTCGCGCACGAGCTCGGCGGGCAGAACATCCGCGTCAACGCGATCGCCCCGGGCCCGACCGCCACCGAGGCCTCGCGCACCGTCGTGCCGGACGAGTTCATGCAGCCGATCATCGCCGGCCTCGCGCTCAAGCGGCAGGGGACCCCCGACGACCTCGTCGGTCTCTGCCTCTTCCTGCTGTCGGATCGCGCCCGGTGGATCACCGGCC
This sequence comes from Actinomycetes bacterium, assembly GCA_046075855.1. GTDB lineage: Bacteria > Actinomycetota > Acidimicrobiia > IMCC26256 > IMCC26256 > IMCC26256. The sequence continues at coordinate 19,870 of JBJTQX010000116.1, read as the reverse complement.
ACGTCTTCAACGCGGACGGCGGCCAGGTCTTCCGCGCCTAGTCGTTCCGTCACCCGGGGCCGGCCGCCTGCCCGGTGCTCGCGGCCGACCCCGGGTGCCCGGGATCCGCATGGTCCGCAGGTTCAATCTGCGCAGGGACCGTTATGCCACAGAGCGATCAACGTTCGATCAACGCGACGAGGCCCCGGCCTCCACTCGGGAGACCGGGGCCCCATCGGCCGGGGGGATCAGAGGACGGTCAGGTCGTTGATCGTGACGTCGGCGCAGTAGGCGAACGTCGTCACGGAGGCCGTCATGCCGGTGCCGTTCCACACATGGGTCGACCAACCGGCGAAGGTCGAGGTGGGCCTGTTGTCGAAGACCTCGAGTCCTGCCGCACCGTTGAGCGAGAAGGCGCCACCGATGGCGCGCTGACCGTCGGGGCAGTAGGCGGTGGCGACCCCCATCGAACCGTTCGCGAACGACGCCGAACCGGTCACGTAGGTGATCGCACCGACCGAACCGGTCGCGCCGGTGGCCCCGGTGATGCCGTCGGCGCCAGTCGCCCCGTCGTTGCCGGCGATCCCCTGCGGGCCGGTTGGGCCGACCACGCCCTGGGCCCCGGTCGCGCCGGCTGCACCGGCCGAACCGGTGGCGCCCGCCGCGCCCGCAGGTCCGGTCGGCCCGGCGGGCCCGGTGGTGCCGTTCGCTCCGGCCGGGCCCGTCTCGCCCGGGCCCGCGACACCCGTCTGGGCCGCCCACTGGTCGCCGACGCAGGCGAACAGTTCGCCCTGCGAGTTCACGAGGTTCCGGGAGTAGCCGGACAGGCACGGGCCACCCGATTCGGGCTGGACGCCGATGTCGACGATGGATGCTCCGGCCGCTACGAGGCCGTAGCCACCGGCGGCGAGTGCCACGGCAGCGGTGGCGGCGAGGATGCTGCGCTTCATGGTTCCTCCAGAGTGAGTCAGGGTCGACTCAAGGAAAGGTATGGGAGAGACCAAGAGCCGTGAAGGGACCTTCGTCACTAAACGTGGTCAGATGACCGCGCAGAGCGTCTGGAGGGGTTCGCGGCCCGATCGCCCCAACCGGGGCGGGCCCTACACTCAGCGCTCCCCGGGGACGTAGCTCAGCTGGCTAGAGCACCTGCTTTGCAAGCAGGGGGTCGTGGGTTCGAATCCCATCGTCTCCACACAGCACCCGTCTGAGTCGCAGGCGCCGGTTCGCAACCCGGGGTGACGATACGCATGGCGCGTCCCCAGCGGCGCAGCAGGACTTCGAGCTCGTTCCTATAGAGATGATGCATTGCGATGATGCATCGGAGGACCGTATTGAGAGCCGGCGGGCAGGCCTGGACGGGAGATGCTCGTATGCCGGGGCCGCTGCACCAACCGGCGATTGCATTGGCTGGCACGCAAAGGTGCTGACCTCCGGTCTGTGCAGAGCCGGCGATGATGTTCGGCACGTAGGCTGCCAGCGAGACAGAGTCTTCGGAGCCTAGAAGAAGGTCTGCTCCACAACGATGAATTCAGGTGCTACGAACAGTGTTCCGCTTGCGCCCACGCTCCACGCGCCGGAGACCCTGCAGAGTCGGCTGAGCCAGTTCAGGTTCCTCGGACTGGCGATCGGCGTGGCGTTCGTCGCTCGCATCCTCTACTGGCTACTTGCCACACCACGTTACGTTCCGCGCAGCGACGCCGATCAATACCAGCAGCTCGCAACGAACATCGCTCGGGGTCGGGGGTTCTCGCTCTACTTTCCTCAGCTGGACCTACACCAGACGGCATTCCGCCCCCCGCTCTACCCATTTGCGCTCGCCGGCTGGTACCGGGTGTTCGGCAACTCCATCGTGGCGGGCCGGGTCTTCTCTCTCTGCGCTGGCGTGGCTGCCGTTGCACTCACCTGGCTCCTGCTGCGGAAGGTGAGCGGTACCCTCGCGGCGACGGTGGGAGCACTGGCGGTTGCGGTGTACCCGCCGCTCCTGGCCAATGACACGGCCATCCTCACCGAGCCGCTATCGCTCGCCCTGCTCGCCGGAATGCTGCTTGCGCTGGCAAGCAAGAGGTGGGCCGTCGGAGCATCACTCTGCGGGCTGCTCATTCTCAGCCGCCCCAGCGCGCAATTCCTCCTCGTGCTGTTGGTGCTCTGGGTGCTATGGCAGTTTGGGTGGAAGCGTTGCTTGGCGTTCGGTGCGATTGCTGCAGTCGTCGTGTCCCCGTGGGTGGTACGTAACTGGGTCGTCATGGGCGCTCCGGTTCTCGTGACGTCTAACGGATTCAACGCGGCTGCCATGTACTCCCCGCAGGCGCGGGAGACAGGTGGGTTCGTCGACCCTGTCTTCGACGAACGCTTCTCGGAATTCCGGCTGAGTCAGTTCGATGAGATCGAATGGCAGCAGAAGCTCCAGGCGTTGGCTGTCGACTCCCTGAAGGCGCACCCGAATCAGGTTGTCGCGGTCTTGAGGAAGAACACCTTGGCCTACTTCGAGATCAGACCCAGCAACAACAGAAGCGCGGAGGAACTTGATGGTCGGAACATGCGGTTCCGCAACTTGATGCTCCCGCTGTTCTATCTCGTGACGGTCGCAGGAATATTTGGCCTCGCGGTGCACCGACGTGAGCCCATCGTGCTGCTGCTCATCGGTATTTCGAGCTACTTCGTCGCTTCCAGCCTGTTCATCGTGGCGCCACCACGCTTGCGCGCTCCGTTCGACTGGTGTTGCTGCATTGGTCTGGGTCTTGCCGTCAGCTGGCTCGCAAGCCGCAGGGAACGGTCACGGCCCCCCGTGACGTCGGCGTGTACCACCCCGGTTCCAAGTGGTTGAAGGGGACTCGATCCTCTCGGTCAGGTGTTACGGGACCGGCGATGGCATGGGGACGTTCGTTGGGCCGACGACGACGATCGATGAGCCTGTGAACTCGAGGGCGTCGATGAAGAGCGCCCGCCTTCCTCCGGAGGAATAGCCCACACAGCACGAGTTCCACCCGTGGTATGCGAGGTACCAATTGCCGGCGCCATCTTGGAACGGAGAAGCGCCGCCAGGTCCCGCAACATCACCGGTCGCAGAGAGCACCGGCAGGGATCGGGTTTCCTGGCATGGGCCTCGGGGTCCGGCACATACGGCGACACCGACTGCATAGTCAGCGGAATCCCATCCGTTGCCGGAGTAGATCAGGTAGGTACGACCAGCCACGCTGATCATCGCAGGTCCTTCAATCGTCGACCGAGGACTGATGGTGGAGCCCTTCCATCGTTGCCAGGGTTCACTCACCTCGAGGAGGAGTTGATCTGTTCCGACGGTAGCGAGGAGATCGGCGCTGAGCGCGATAGACCGAATCTGCGAAGGAAGTGCGCAGCAGTTGCCGTCGACCTTGTAGATCAACCAGTGCTTCCCGCGGGATGTGTACACCGAAGGATCGATAGCGCCACCTGCTTGCGTAGGACAGGCGAGGGGGGTACTGGTCGACACGTACGGTCCTCGAGGCCTCGGCGCCAACGCGACGCCGATGCATTGTCGTCCGGAGCGTGCGTCCTGTGCAGTGAAGAAGAGTCGCCAACCTCCGGTCGGCGCTCGCGTGACATCCGGCGCCCAGAACCGTTCGAGGGCAGCCGTCGCCCAGGCTGGTCCCGAAGGCATGGCTTCGGTGGGGGTGTCCCAGTTTCGGAAGTCAGCCGTGCCGATCACGGGGATCCGGAAAGAACCCGCTCGGGGGGCAGTGCTGAAGATCAGGAACTTGCGCGATGCCCCATCGAGTACAACGGAAGGATCCGGAGTGTCGGCGTTGAGCACTGGATTCTCATAGGTGGAGCCCGCGGTCGGAACTGTTTCGTCGGGTGGGGCGGTCGCGTCGATGGATTGGCACGCACTCCTTACCAAGAGCGCAACCATGAGCAGCGTGATCGAGAGTGCCCCGGTTGCGACGATGCGCCTCCGCCGGTGAACCAGTTGATCCGAAACCATTGCCTCAGCGGCTCCGCTCGGTCGACTGGCCGCCGGATCGGACTGTGGTGACTGTGCCGCTTCGGAATTGCCGATGAGGTCCGGTAGGGCCGGTGCCGTGCACGACCGAAACCTTGCGCGGCGGTTGACGGGTGGTCATGATGTTGAGGTCGAATGTCAATAAACTGGATGTTCGACTTGAATTCATACATAAACCTGCTGGGGTTTGGATGATGCGTTCACGGCTATCGATCCTGATTGCGGCCTGCATGATCGTTGGGACATCGGCCATAACGTTCACGGCACGTCCCGTGGCCGCGTACCCGTTCATGGACACGATTCCAGCAAACGGCGGATCGAACCCAGACGACCACGGATGGTTTGAAGCAGACAGGCAGTGGGTCGGGGATTTCGGTGACCCCACTGTTGTGAAGGTTGGCTCGACCTACTACGCCTACAGTTCCCCCACCGGGGGACGCTATCTCCCCGTGCTGACATCCACCGACCTGCGTACCTGGATGATCCACCCCAACTGGAGCACGAATGGTCCGGTTGGTGCGCCGGGCTACAACGTGTACACCGACCCTGCCATTCCTGCAGAGATTCGGGCATCGGGCCAGAGTCCGTGGGACACCTACCTCCTCAACGATGGTCTGGTGTCGCCTCCAACATGGGGCCTCTACAACGCAACGACGGGTCCCTGGGTGACGAAGGACTACTGGGCACCCGGCGTTATCCAGATTGGCGCGACATGGTTTGCGTACGGCGCGGTCAAGACCAGCACTGTGTCCGACGATCCCCACGGCTACGGTCGGTTCTGTCTCACCGTTGCGTCGGCTCCGAGCCCCTTCGGGCCATTTCGTGACATCTCCGGCGGTGGACCGATCCAGTGCCAGTCGGTGGCAACTGATCCGGCCGGCTCGATCGACCCATTCCCCTACCGGGACCCGAGCACTGGCCGCTACTACTTGCTCTGGAAAGCCGCTGGGAAGATCGGAGTCTCGGAGTCATCGATTCTGGCGACCGAGATCGGGACGAACGGGTTTCCGGTCGGCGGACCGACGGTGAAGCTCCTCGAAACCAACCGTGCCGACGCGTGGGAAGGGGGGACGATCGAGAACCCCGGGATGATCTCTTTCGGCGGCACCACCTACCTCTTCTACTCAGCGAATGACTCGGCTGCTGCCGCGAACGGCACATCGAGTTACGCGACGGGATATGCCGTCTGCCCTTCGGGCCCCCTCGGTCCGTGCGCTCGGATCCAGCACACCCCCCTGCTCTCGTCGTTCTACAACCTTCAGGGTCCAGGCGGTTCCTCGCCGTTCATCGGGCCCGATGGGGAGCTGAGACTCGCCTACGCCGTTTACGAAGCTGGTGAGCCTGCGCGGTCGAACGGACTTCATCCTCGGCGGCTCCACATCGCTGTGCTCCTGCGTAATGCGGACGGCACGCTCCGTTATCTCGGCGACGAAGGCAACGTTCCACCGCCGACGGCGCCGGGAGCACCAACGTCCCCCCTCGCGGCACCCGGGAACACCTGGGCCACGGTTTCCTGGGACCCGCCGTTGTCAGACGGTGGACGATCGGTGACCAGTTACACCGTGACTGCGTCGCCTGGAGGGAAGACCTGCTCCTGGACGACTGGTCCGCGCCGCTGCACCGTTGCTGGTCTGAGTAACGGAACCAGCTACACCTTCACGGTGACGGCGACGAACGCTGTTGGAACGGGCGCGGCTTCGGCGGCCACTGCAGCGGTCACGCCGGCGGTTCCGCCGAATGACTACTTCTTTCCGATCGAACCGACTCGGATCCTGGACTCTCGACCCTCGACCCAGGTCGGCCCCTTTTCGTCCCCATGGTCGGCCGGCACGGTCCGCAATGTCCAAGTGGCTGGCCTCGCAGGCGTCCCGTCCGGCGCCGACGCGGTGACCCTCAACGTGACCGTCACCGACACCACGGCGCCGTCGTACCTGACCGTCTGGCCGAAGGGTGAAGCGAGGCCTACAGCATCGAACCTCAACTGGTCGCCGGGGCAGACGATTCCGAATGCGGTGACCGTAAAGGTCGGTGTGAACGATTCGGTCAGCGTCTTCTCGGTGGCGGGTGCGGTCAATGTGGTCGTCGACGCCGTCGGTTACTACGAGGACCCTGGAGCACAAGCGGGAGGAGCTGGCTTCACCCCGCTCACCCCGAGCCGAATCCTCGACAGCCGCCCGCAATCGCAGGTCGGACCGTACGGCACGCCGTGGTTCACTGATCAGAGCCGGACCGTCACCGTCACGGGAGCTGGAGGGGTCCCAACGGGCGCAGAGGCCGTTGTGATGAACGTGACCGTGACAGGTACGACTGCAGCGTCCTATCTGACCGTCGCTCCCCATGGCGGGTCCCGACCGACGGTCTCGAACCTCAACTGGCTTGCAGGAGACACCATTGCGAACGCAGTGACCGTCAAGCTTCCAGCGGGGGGTGCAATTGACGTGTATTCCATGATGGGCGGAGTTGACGTCATCATTGACGTGGTCGGGTACTTCGACGTTGGAACCGGTGCCGCGTTCCACCCGCTCACGCCAGCCCGGGTCCAGGACTCGCGCGTTGCCACGGGCGATTACGCAACTCCTTGGAGCGCGGGGACGTCGCGGGACATTCACGTCGGTGGGGGTGGCGGTGTTCCCGAGGACGCCGTCGCCGTCTTGAGCAACGTCACCGTCACCAATACGACGGCGCCCTCGTTCCTGTCCCTGTGGCCTGCGGGCGGGTCCCGACCGACCGTTTCCACACTGAACTGGAAGACTGGCGTGACCATCCCGAATGCCGCTACGACTCGCTTGGGGGTAAGCGGCATGCTGGGCGTGTATTCCCATGGCGGGAACGCGGACGTGCTCGTGGATGTCGCTGGCTGGTACGGCTAGCGCCGGGACTGGTCACTGACCCATGCACCTGTGTCGGTGCGGTTGAGCCCTCGGTGATCCTTGTGCGGACGCGGCAGGGCCTTGGCCTCCGACCGCGGACGTTGGTCGAGGCCGGGTCCGCACCGAGGGTCCTGCGGTCGCCCGGCGCAGAATGACGGGGCCGTGACGTCGAGGCTTGAACCGATGTCGGCGCTATGAAACGCGGCGTTCCGGTTTTCGCCACTGAATGTTGAGCACCGCGGGAGGCTCTGCGCGTCGATGCTTGTCGCCGATTCGCGTTGCGTGGTGATGGAGCCGACCGTGGCCGACGCAATAACGTGCAATGTCTCGGTGATGCCGGCAGGCTGGATCGTTGCGATGCTCGGACGGGTCATACGTGCGAGTCGGATCGCGTGCCCACGGGATGACCCACACCGAGTGTGCGGGCACGCGGTTCGGGTTCGGGGAAGGCGCTCCTCGTTGTGGTTCCGGGGGGCGGCTCGCTTCCACTGATGGTGCAGCGGCCGGGCAGCGCTCGCCGCTTGCTAGGTCCGCTGGTCATCGATGGTCACGGGAGCGCAGAACGCGTATGCGGTGACCGGCGCGGTGACCGAAGTGTCGTTGATCACGACCACCATCCACTCGACGGAAGTTCCGTTCCCGTTCACCCCGTTGCGAACGATGTCCGTCCCGAGGTTTCCTGCGGTCGGCACGTCGTAGCCCCCCGAGATCGCAGTCGTGCCGGGCGGACAATCGGTGATCGCAGACCCAGAGCTGAAGGGCGGCAGGTTCACCGTCGTCTTCACCAGGATGACTTGTCCGAGGAGCCCCGTGGCGCCGGTGGGCCCGGCGATCCCGGCAACGCCGGTCGCTCCTGTCGGGCCGGATGGGCCCACGGGACCGGTGGCGCCGTTGGGTCCGGTCGGGCCGGTTGCGCCCGTCGCTCCGGTCACACCGGTCGGGCCGGTTGCGCCGGCGGAACCCGGGTCGACCACGTAGTAGCCGGCGAGATCACCGATGATGTGAGTCGAGGACTGGTTGTTGAAGATATTCACGGCACCGAGCGCGCCGAGCTTGACGGTGACGAGGTTCGGGACCGGTCCGGGTCCGACCTTGTTCAGGTTCGAGGCCTCGGGCCGCGCGATGCCGGCTGGGTACACGGTGATGAATCCGGGTCCCGTCGCTTCCGCGTACGTGACGTTGATGACGGCCGCAACCGCATCGCTCGGCACCGTCACGGTGCCATCGGTCTGACCGGCGATGACGACGGAGAACGTCTGGCCGTTCGTGACGGGTCCGACCGTGCCGCCGAGCCCCGTGCGTGTGTCGATGATCCGGCTCGGCGACATCGGCACGAACACTGCGCCGGCGGGGAGGCTCGTGGCCGAAGCGCTCGGATCGCTCGGTGCAGCCACCGCGGCGGATACGCCCGTCGCAACGAGGAGCATGGCGGCGAGACCGGTGAGAATTCGCGGGGAAGGTCGCACGGGGTTGCCTCCTGAACAGGGTGATGGAACTCGTCGGCAATGGGGACACTAAGTATCGAGTCCTGGAGGGTCAACGACGGTGGGGCTGCCTCCGTGGCCCGCATGTTGGCCCGGGGACCGTCGGTTCAGTCCGCTCCGCGGCGCAGGACGAACGGGTTCGCTGGGGTCCCAGCGCCGTCGCCGATGCGTTCGAGGGTGACGACCATCCCGCCGCCGTCCGGCCGGGTCCAGATCATGTGCCCGTCATCGTCGAGGCGGCGGGTCACCTCGATGCCGGGGAGGCCGACGGGGCGCAGCACGAACGCGCTGCCCTCGTACGACGCGATCACGTGGATCGGCGTGGTGAAGTCGAACACGGAGACGTCGTGCACGCCGTGCTCCTCGGTGCCGTCGGCGCGTGCGTCCGCGATCGTGCCGCCGCCCATGTCGACGATGCGATCGGCGCACTGCTCGATCCGCTCCACGTAGGTGAGGATCGGATCGTCCCCCGCAACCGGTTCGCCGCCCCGTGTCGCTCCGATCGCGCGCCAGAGGCCGCGCAGATCGGGCGCGCCGTCCACGAGTGGTTCGTCACATCCTGCGAGCACGGGCGGCGGGAAGGTGTCTCCGAACCCTCCGGGTGGAGTGTGGGCGACGGGGATGTCATCGGCGCGCATGGTGCCGATCATGCCGCGGACGTCACGCGCTCGCAGCACATCGCGCGCACACCAGCGTGTGGCCGGGCCGTGGTGGCTCTTGGGCACCGGAGCCGCAGAATCCGAGGGGAATCCCCGCGTCGCCATCGAGGAGATCGGTCACGGCAAGGCGCCCGGCGGTAGGGCCACCCGGATCCTCCGGTGTGCGCCGACGGGGACCTCCACGAGTGCGGCGCCCGGTGCCGGGCGGTGCCAAGCGCGGACCCGTTCGAGGCGACCCGCCAGCACGCCGAGCTCTGCGACGCTGAGGGCGGCGACGGCATGCGACCGCTCGCAGAGTGCCCGGGTCGCGGCGATCCGCCAGCCCGTCGACCGACGGAACCGGCGATCGTGGGCGATGCGGTGCACCGTGTCGTACGTCTCGAGGATGCGCGGACCGACGACGATGAGCCCGGGTCTCGCGAGGACGCAGGCGCTCACGGCGAGGAAGGCGACTCCGACCGGACCTGCGGACCACAGCCCGTGCACCGAGTCCCCGAAGAGGTTGACCCACATCCATCCCGACAGCACGAGCAGCCCGATCGCCGCCGCAGCGTTGGCGACCGCGTACGCGGCGTAACCCCACGCGCCGGGTTTGGGTCGATCGCGGTGCGCGAGCGCTGCGATCAGCCGGCCGACGGCGCCGCGCGATCGCTGCGGCAGATCGGGGATGTGGAGCACGTCGGCGAGGATGAGCGCGCCGTCGAGCCCGACGAAGGGCAGCAGGTTCGAGACCACGTTGAACGTGTTGAGGAACGCGAACCGGCTGAGCACGGATCCGATCGTGCCGCCGGGCACGACGAGCAGGAGGACGGCGGCCACCGAGGTCACGAGCCACTCGGCCCAGGGTCCAGCCGCAGCCTGCACGATGCGTTGGCGGCGGGTCATGTGCAGCGCATCCACCGACTCGACGTAGAAGGCAGGCGTCGCGAGGTGGAGGCGGAAGCCGATCGAGTCGACGCGACGTCCATGGTGCACGATGACGAGCGCGTGCGCGAACTCGTGCACGGCGACCGCGACGAGGCCGATCGCCAGCACGATCGGGACGCGGCTCGCCGGCACGTGGAGCGCGATCGCCGGACCGCGGCACCAGGCGAGCGCCACGGCGACGATCCCGGCGAGCGCGAGGGCGACCTGGGCGGCGATGGCGCGGGGTCGGAACACCCGGTGCATCCCGGCTCGATGCAGTCGCCGAACCGTGCGATCGGCGCGCGCGATCGGGAGATCGAGGGTCGCGACGAATCGGGCGAGTCGGCTGTGCCACGGTGCGTCGGGATCCCCGGTCCCACCGTCGGGTGCCGTCGATCCGAGGCAACCGGCGGCCTCGAGGTCGGCGAGCAGTTCCGGCGAGGGCGCGCCGTCGGGTCCGACGTCATCGGCACCGGCGGTGAGCGCGATGCGGGTGCGGCGGTTCGAGATGGTGTGGAGGACGCGCCCGCCACGGCACACCTCGGTGGAGACGGCCACCCAGGGTGGCGCGTCCTCGAGACGGAGCGCGGGTGCGGGTGTGGGTTCGGGTCGGCGCGACATGGTGGCCTCGGCGGGTGTGCGGGGCGGTCGGTGCGGAGGGCACCGACCGCCCCGCGATCCCACGGGGTTCAGATGCCCCGGAATCCGAAGGTCCGACGGGACGGGAACCGGCCGCCGAAGGTCCGACGCGAGGGGAACTTGCCCCCGAACGTGCGACGGGACGGTCGGCTGAACCCGAAGGTCCGACGGGACGGTCGCCTGTTCCCGAACGTGCGTCGGGAGGCGGACGTCTTGTACCGGCCGAAGGTCCGACGCCCGAACTTGATGCGGGGCATGAAGGTGCGCCGGGTGGTCGGCACCTCGACGCGGTCATCACCCCGCTTCGGGTCGACCGGCACGATGGCCGGCGGGTTCTGCTGGTGCTGCATGGTTGCTCCTCTGGTCAGCCGACCGGCCCGGCGCCGATCGGTACGAGGAGCATGCGGCTCGCCGGGGAGACGTTCCGTGCTGCGGCTGACGCCTCCAGCGTGCTCGCCGACACGCGGTGGAACGCTCGGGGTGGAATCGGTCGCGACGAGGGCCGGGCAAGACCCCGGCCCTCGAGCGACGCGGTTCCGGACGCGATGATCAGGCGATGTTCCCGCCGATGCAGATCGCGTACACGGTGATCGGCAGGTCGGCGGAGCCCGCGTAGTTCACGATGACGTCCCAGCCGGTGTTGCCGGAGTTCGGCTTCGAGACCCGTGCCGAGGAGTCGGTCGGGTTCGGCAGCGAGAACCCGCCGCCACTCACCACGGTGCCCACGGGACACACAGCTGAGGCCTGGAAGACGCCTGGACCGTCGGTGATGTTCGTCGTCGTGAACACGGTGTTGATCGTGTTGATGCCGGTCGGTCCGCGCGTGCCCGTCGGGCCCGTCGGGCCGGACGGTCCGGCGTTGCCCTGCGGCCCCGTCGGGCCCACCGATCCGGTCGCGCCCGTCGCACCCTTCACTCCCGCAGGACCGGTGGGTCCCTGCGGGCCGGCCGGGCCGAGCGCGCCCTCCGGACCGGGATCACCGGTGAGGCCGATCTGACCCTGCGCTCCGGTCACACCCGTCGGCCCGGTGCTGCCGGTCGGGCCGGTGATGCCCTGGGGCCCGGTGGGGCCGGCTGGTCCGGTCGCGCCCGTCGCTCCGGTGGAACCCGTCACGCCCGTTGCGCCGGTCGCCCCGGTCGAGCCGGTCACCGAGGCCCCGGTGTTGCCGGTGACGCCCGTCGCGCCGGTTGCGCCGGTGATGCCTTGGGGTCCGGTGGGTCCGACCGGTCCGGTCGATCCGGTGTTGCCGGTGACGCCCGTCGCGCCGGTTGCGCCGGTTGCGCCAGTCGCTGCGGCGGTGCCGGGAGCGCCGGTGGCGCCGGTCACGCCGGTGTTGCCCTGCGATCCGGTCGCGCCGGTGGGTCCGGTCGTTCCTCGGGGTCCGGTGGGTCCGATGGGGCCGGTCGATCCGGTGTTGCCGGTGACTCCGGTCGGTCCGGTGGCGCCGGTTGCGCCCGTCGCGGAAGCCGTGCCCGGTGCGCCGGTCGCGCCCGTCACACCCTGCGGCCCCGTCGCTCCGGTCGGTCCGGTGGTGCCCTGGGGTCCGGTGGGTCCGATGGGGCCGGTCGATCCGGTGTTGCCGGTGACTCCGGTCGGTCCGGTGGCGCCGGTCGCGCCGGTGTTCGCGGCGGTGCCGGGTGTACCCGTCGCTCCGGTCGCGCCGGTGTTGCCCTGCGATCCCGTCGCGCCCACCGATCCCGTCGCGCCCGCGACCCCGGTGACGCCGGTGCGACCCGTCGGTCCGGTGGGTCCGAGCGGACCCGTCGAACCGGTGACGCCCGTCGGTCCGGTCGCGCCCGTCGCACCGCTCGTCGGCGCGAGCGTGTAGTAGCCCGCGAGGTCGCCGATGATCTGGGACGGCGACTGGTTGTTGAACACGCTGACCGCGCCGCCTGCGCCGAGCTTCACGATGACGAGGTTCGGCACCGGACCCACGCCCACCTTGTTGAGGTTCGATGAGTTCGGGCGCGTGGTGCCCGCCGGGAACAGGGTGATGTACCCCGGCCCGAACGCGTCGACGTAGGTGACGTTGACGACGACCGCGACCGCGTCGGCCGGTACGGAGTTCGTGCCGTCGGACTGGCCGACCATCGCCACCGAGAAGGTCGCGTTCGATCCGACGGGTCCGGCGGTGCCGCCGAGACCGGTGCGGGTGTCGAAGACGCGGGTCGGTGCCATTGCGACGAACACCGAACCCGGTGGCAGCCCCGCGGCCTCGGCGGGACCGCTGGTGGGAAGCCCGACCGCCGCGACGACTCCGGCTGCGAACAGCAGCGCGGCACCGAGCGCAGCGATGATCCGGGGCGTGGCTCGCATCCGGCGGCTCCGATTCGAGCGGTTCGCGACGGTTCGCGGACCGCGGGGAAGACTCGGAACGCTAGGACTGCGTGGGTGCGGACGTCAACGCGCCCGCTCAGGGCGTCGGCGGGGTGTAGGTGCCCCCGTCGATCGGCGAGCCCTCGACGCACAGCACCCACGAGGTGACGGTGTGGTCGCTGCTGTCGGCGTTCACTGCGACCACGGTCCAGGCGGAGCCGACGAGACCGGGGTAGCTCTTGATCACGTCCACCGTGGGGTTGTCCACGAAGTACCCGCCGCCGCTCGCCACCTTCCCGGCCGGACACGGCACCTCGTACGCGCCGGTCGTGCCGGCCGAGATGGTGTCGATCCGCTGCACCCGGGTCACCGAACCCGGCCCGGTGGCCCCGGTGGGTCCAGTGGCCCCGGTCGGTCCGGCGGGTCCGGCTGGCCCGGCGGGTCCGGTGGGTCCGGTGGGTCCGGTGGGTCCGGTGGCGCCGTCGCTGCCGTCCGCTCCGGCGGTGCCGGTCGCGCCCGTCGGTCCAGCGACGCCCTGGGGTCCGGTGGGTCCGGCGGGTCCGGTGGCGCCGTTGCTGCCGTCCGCTCCGGCGGTGCCGGTCGCGCCGGTCGCGCCCGTCGGTCCAGCGACGCCTTGGGGTCCGGTGGGTCCGGTGGGTCCGGTGGCGCCGTTGCTGCCGTCCGCTCCGGCGGTGCCGGTCGTGCCGGTCGCGCCGGTGATGCCGGTTGCGCCGGTCGCGCCCGTCGGTCCGGCGACGCCTTGGGGTCCGGTCGGGCCCGCGGCGCCGGTCGCTCCGGTGGAGCCGGTTGTGCCGGTCGCTCCGGTGATGCCGGTTGCGCCGGTCGCGCCCGTGGCGCCGACACCGGTCGTGCCCGTCGGACCGGTCGCCCCGGTCGCACCGGTCGCGCCCGTCGAAGCCGCGCTGCCCGCGGGCCCGGTCGCGCCCGTCACGCCCTGGGTTCCGGTGGAGCCGGTCGCTCCGGTCGGGCCGGCGGTGCCCTGGGGTCCGGAGGGTCCGGCGGGACCCGTGGCGCCGGTCGTGCCGGTGGCCCCGGCAGCCCCGGTGGCACCCGCAGTGCCCGCGGGACCGGTCCCGCCCTGGGGTCCGGTCGGACCGACCGCACCGGTTGTGCCCTGGGGTCCGGTTGCGCCCTGCGGCCCCGTGGGACCGCTGCCACCGATCACGTAGTACCCGGCGAGGTCACCGATGATGTCGACGGCGGACTGCGCGTTGTAGATGTTGATCGCCCCGAACGCGCCGACCTTCACGGTCACGAGGTTCGGCACCGGCCCGGGACCGACCTTGTTGAGGTTCGACGCGTTCGGTCGAGGGGTGCCCGATGGGAACAGCGTGATGAAGCCGGGTCCGTTCGCGTTCACGTAGGTCACGTTCACCACGACCGCGACCACATCGTTCGGAACGGTGATGGTGCCGTCCGTCGCGCCGGCGACCACGACGGAGAACGCCTGCCCGTCGCCGACGGGACCGACCGTGCCGCCGAGTCCGGTCCGGGTGTCCCAGATGCGGTTCGGCTCCATCGGCACGAACACCGATCCGGGCGGCAGCACCGTGGCGTCCGCCCGTTCCCCTGAGGGCGCACCGATCGCCGCGACGATGCCGGTGACGACGAGCACCAGCGCAGCGAGCGCGGTGAGGATCCGTGGCGAGAGGCGCATGTCGGACTCCGGGCGATCGGACGGATGCTTCCGGGGCGAACCGTACGGGCCGAACTGCGGCACGGTCAACGGCCGCGGCGCCTCAGGAGTAGTCGTAGAAGCCGCGGCCCGACTTCCGACCGAGGCGTCCGGCAGCGACCATCTGGCGCAGCAGGGGCGGAGCGCGGAAGGCGTCGCCGTAGGCCTCGCGCATGTCGTCGAGGATGAGCAGGATCGTGTCGAGGCCGATGCGATCGGCCAGCTCGAGCGGACCCATGGGGTGGTTGTACCCGAGGCGCATCCCCGCATCGATGTGGGCGGCGCTGGCCACACCCTCCTGCAGGCACCGGATCGCCTCGCACATGAGGATGGTGCCGAGGCGGGTCGTCACGAACCCGGGGAGGTCGGCGACCTCGACCGTCTCCTTGCCGAGCGCGTGGCAGAACTCGAGGGCGCGGGCGAGCACGGCGGGGTCGGTGTCGGTGGCGCGCACGACCTCGACGAGGCGCATCGCGGGCACCGGGTTGAAGAAGTGCGTGCCGACCATCTGGCTCGGACGACCCGAGGCGGCACCGAGGACGCCGATCGGCAGTCCCGAGGTGTTCGACGCGAGCACGGTGGTGTCACGCGCCGCGCCGCCCACGCGGGTCCACACGGCCTGCTTGATGGCGAGGTCCTCGGGCACGGCCTCGACGACGATCTCGGCCTGGCCGACCGCGGTCTCGAGGTCGGTGGTCACCGTGCAGGAGCCGTACCCGGCGAGGTCGTTACCGCGGGTGCGGGCCCGGTGCTCGTAGTGCTCGACTCGTTCGCGGGCCGCGGCGCAGTGCTCCTCGGCGGTCTCGACGATGGTGACGGTGAACCCGGCGCAGCACGCGTCGAACGCGATGCCGGCGCCCATGATCCCGCCCCCGATGACGACGGTGCGCACGGTCCTCAGGCCTCCTGGGGTCGACGGCGGAGGAAGAAGGTGCCGGTCGCAGTGGACACCGGTTCGCCCTCGGCGTTCGAGATGGTCGTGGCGAGGTAGGCGATCTGCTTGGTGAGCCGCACGACCTCGCCGCGCACCGAGAGTGCGTCGCCCGCGGTCGCCCCGCGCAGCGTCGAGTAGGAGATGGAGATCGTCGCCCCGAACTCCCCCTTGGCGAGGGCGCTGTTCGTGGCGAAGTTCATGGCCGCGTCGTGCACCACGCCGAAGACGCCGCCGTGCACGCCGCCCGCCGGGTTGCAGGCGGACTCGGTGGGGGTCCAGACCGCCTCGACCCAGCCCTCGCCGTACCGCTGGAAGTCCACGCCGAGCTGGGCGAGGAGGGGCATGCCGCCGTCGCCGAGGGATCGATCCATGTCGCGCACGGGCGGCGACACTACCGGCCCCTCCGAGCCCGGCCCGACCCGTCGCGCACGCGCGGGGTTACGATGCGCCGCCCCATCACCCGGCCCCAGGAGCCCTCCGATGCCCACCGCCGTCATCGTCGATGCAGTCCGCACCCCGCTCGGTCGCCGCAACGGCACCCTCAAGGGGATCCACCCGGTCGACCTCGCGTCGCACACCCTCAAGGCGCTGGTGGAGCGCACCGGCATCGACCCCGGCCTCATCGAGGACGTGATCATGGGCTGCGTCATGCAGGTGGGCGAGCAGGGGCTCAACGTCGGGCGCAACGCGGCCCTCGCCGCGGGCTTCCCGGAGAGCGTGGTCGGCACGACCATCGACCGGCAGTGCGGTTCCTCGCAGCAGGCCGCGCACTTCGCGGCCCAGGGCGTCATCGCCGGCGCGTACGACGTGGTGGTGGCCGCAGGTGTCGAGAACATGACCCGGGTGCCGATGGGCGCGTCGGTCATCAAGGACTCCTACCCGTTCGGTCCGGAGATGCAGGGCCGTTACCCGAACCTCGTGCCGCAGGGCATCTCGGCCGAACTCATCTCGGAGAAGTGGGGCATCAGCCGCGACGACAACGACGCGTTCGCGGTGCAGTCGCACCAGCGTGCCGCGCAGGCCCGTGCCGAGGGTCGCTTCGACAACGAGATCGTGCCGATCGAGGTTGACACCGATGACGGCCGGGTCCTCTTCTCCCAGGATGAGGGCATTCGCCCCGACTCGTCGATGGAGACGCTCGGCAAGTTGAAGCCCGCCTTCAAGGAGGACGGCGTCATCACCGCCGGCAACTCCTCGCAGATCACCGACGGTTCGGCGGCGGTGCTCATCATGTCGGAGGAGAAGGCCAACGCCCTCGGCCTCAAGCCGCGAGCCCGGTTCCACACCTTCGCCCTCGCCGGGGTCGACCCGGTCACCATGCTCACCGGCCCGATCCCCTCGACCGCCAAGGTGCTCGAGCGGGCCGGCATGACCATCGACCAGATGGACCTCATCGAGATCAACGAGGCCTTCGCTCCGGTCGTGCTGTCCTGGGCCAAGGAGCACAACCCCGACATGGCCAAGGTCAACGTCAACGGTGGCGCGATCGCCCTGGGGCACCCGCTGGGTTGCTCGGGTGCCCGTCTGCTCACGACGCTCGTCAACGAGCTCGAGCGCACCGGCGGCCGGTTCGGGCTCCAGACGATGTGCGAGGGTGGCGGCATGGCGAACGCCACCATCATCGAGCGCCTCGGCTGACCCTTCCGATGCTCCCGGTCGTCGCCGCTGTCTGGTGGCCGCTCCGGGTCGTCATCGCGCTCGCCGTCTTCCTGGCGATCTACCTGCTCGCGGCCGCGGTGGTGCGCTCGTTCATGCGCCCACCGCCGGCCGAGCCGAACCCCGACTCGGTCGTGCCGGTCTCGGAGCGGTTCCGGTGCACGGTGTGTGGGACCGAGGTCGTGATGACGGCGAGCCCGGACGGGTTCGACCTCGAGGCCCCTCGCCACTGCCGGGAGGACATGGTCCTCGTCACCGATCAGGCCTGAGCACCCAGCGTGAGCCGAACTCCGCGAGGGTGGGCGAATGACACCGCTGTCGTTCCCCACAGGCGGGGGACAACGCTGTGGATAACCCGGGATGGTCAGGCCGGCGGCGGCCCGGGCGGCCTCAGTGGTACTGGGTGGCGACGATGAAGCCCGCTGCGATCTCCACGAGGCCGATGAGTAGGTAGCGGTTCTGCTGCTCGCCGGGCAGGAGGCCGAGGTAGTTGCCGACGATGACGGCCAGGCCGCAGCCGAGCAGGGCGAACATGAGCACCGGCAGCCAGAGCGGGCTCCGCTTGACCGTCTTCGGTGTCGGCGGGGTGTAACGACCGGAGGGCTGGGTCGTGCGGGCCTTGGTCCGGCCCGCGCCCTTGGACGGTCGTTCGGTGGTTCGGCCCTTCGGCTGCTTCTTCGCCACGGGCGAGACGTTACCCGCCGGGGCGCCGCGCGAGGGCCGGGTACCGTGGCCGTCGTGGGTGCCCGCGTGCTCGTCATCGACAACTACGACTCCTTCGTCTACAACCTCGTGCAGTACCTCGGGGAGCTCGGTGCCGAGCCCGTCGTGCACCGCCACGACGCGATCACCCTCGAGGCGATGGTCGGACTCGAGCCGGATGCGGTGCTCGTCTCGCCCGGTCCGGGCCGACCCGAGGACGCGGGACTCTCCAACGACGCGATCCTGCACTTCGGGGCGAACGGCGTCCCGGTGCTCGGGGTGTGCCTCGGGCACCAGTGCATCGGACGCCTCTACGGCGGCGAGGTCGTCCGGGCCGACGAGGTGATGCACGGCAAGACCTCCGAGATCCTCCACGAGGGGCTCGGTGTGTTCGCCGGTCTGCCCTCCCCGCTCACCGCCACCCGGTACCACTCGCTCGTCGTGCGCCGCGACTCGGTGCCGGACTGCCTCGAGATCACCGCCGAGGTCGCCGACGGCACCGTCATGGGCCTGCGCCACCGGGAGTTGCCGGTGGAGGGCGTGCAGTTCCACCCCGAGTCGATCCTCACCGAGGGCGGCCACCGGCTCATCCGGAACTTCCTGGACCGCGCCACCGCCTGATCCCGATCAGGGCAACGACGCACGGCCCCGCGACACGGTCGCGAGTCCGTCGGCCACGAGGCTCTCGAGCGCCTCCGCATCGAGGTCGCGCACCGCCACGGCGTCCGCCTCGCGCAGGCGGGCCATCACCCGACCGCGTCGCTGCCGGAACGAGCCCTCGAACGGGGCCTGCTTCGTGCGCACTTCACCGGCGAGCGGCCCGCGTGTCGCACACCCGCGCCGCAGCGGACACGCCGCACAGCGCGGGTCGCGGGCACGACACAGCGCGGCGCCGAGATCCATGATCGCGAGGAACCGGTCGCGGCCGCGCAAGGGACGACCGGTCCGCCGGTACGTGGCGTCGGCCTCCTTCGGGGTGAGCAGCCGTCCGGCCCGACGTTCGAGCACCCGGCGCACGTTCACGTCGATCGCGGGGACGTCCTCGTCGTGGACCTGATCGAGGATCGCGCCCGCGGTGTACGCGCCTATGCCGGGCAGGGTGCGCAGATCCTCGGGCCATCCGTCGCGCGTGATCACGACCGCCGCGTCGTGGAGTCGACGGGCCCGGCGTGGGTAGCCGAGGCGACCCCAAGCCGCGATCACTGCACCGGGGGAGGCGGCGGCCATCGTGGCCGGGTCGGGGAACTCGGCCATGAACGCGGGCCACGCGTCGAGGACGCGGGCGACCTGGGTCTGCTGGAGCATGACCTCGCTCACGAGGATCGCCCACGGGTCGCGGGTCGCACGCCAGGGCAGGTCGTGGCGGCCGTGGGCCGCGTACCAGTCGGCGAGACCGGTCACGGTCGCGCTCAGGTGGTGCTCGAGCTCGTCGTGGTGACGCCGCCCGTGCCGATCTGGATCGTCACG
Source organism: Actinomycetes bacterium (assembly GCA_046075855.1). Taxonomy (GTDB): domain Bacteria; phylum Actinomycetota; class Acidimicrobiia; order IMCC26256; family IMCC26256; genus IMCC26256. Next base: position 583 of record JBJTQX010000116.1, on the reverse strand, counting down.
GTCGTGCCGGTGGCCGCGGTCGTGCCCGCCCCCGGGGTCTGGCTCACCACCTTGCCCGCCTGGGCGTCGAGGGACGCGACGTTCTGCACGAGCACGTTGAAGCCGGCCGCCTCGAGCGTGGTCGTGGCCGCAGTCGGCGTCTGGCCGACGACGTTCGGGATCGGCGTGGGGGCCGGACCCGAGGAGATCACGAGCTTGACCACCGAACCCTTCGGCACGGTCGCCCCGCCCGGCGGATCGCTCGAGATGACCGAGTCGATCGGCACGGTGGCCGATGGCTCGCGTGAGGTCTGCGGGGTGAGGCCCGCGCCCTGCAGCCGGACGAGCGCGTCGTTGAGCGTGAGGTTCGCGACCTCCGGCACGGTGACCTTCGGCTTGCCCGTCGACACGAAGAGCCTGATCGGGGTGTCGACCGGCACGTTGCGACCCGAGGGCGGGTCGGTGCGGATCGCGGTGCCCTCCTCGATCGTCTCGCTCGTCTCCTCCTCGGTGGTCACGGCGAAACCCGCGGCTTCGAGGTCGAGGCGCGCGTCCTCGGCCACCTTGCCCTCGACGGCCGGGATCCGCACCGAACCCTCGCCGG
>JBJTQX010000115.1:0-13753 GCA_046075855.1 Actinomycetes bacterium | reverse complement strand
TACCGAGTTCGAGCATCGAGCCGAGCACCGCGACCCGCCGGGTCGCGGGCAGGTCGGCCAGGGACCGCAGCGCCGCCTCCACCGCCGCCGGGGAGGCGTTGTACGAATCGTTGAGCACCGTGACCCCGGATGAGGAGCGCGCGAGCTCCATGCGCCACCGCGCGCCCGAGACGGACCCGAGCCCACGACGCACCGCGTCCGGGGTGACCCCGAGGTGGAGCGCGGCGGTGGCGGCGAGCGCCGCGTTGACGATCTGGTGCCGTCCGTGCACGGCGAGCCGGATGTCGCCCACCGCTCCCCACGGCGTCGCGAGGTCGAAGCGTCCGCACAGGTCCTCACCCACGGTCGCCGCGAGGATCCGCACCGTCGCGTCGGCTGCGTACCCGGCGGTCACCACCGGCGCGCTCGCACGGGGGCGCAGCCGCGGGGTCGACGGGCAGTCCGCGTTGAGCACCGCGAGCCCGTCGGCGGGTAGGGCCCCGAGCACCTCGACCATGGTCCCCTCCACCCCGTCCGGACCCCCCAGGTGCTCGGCGTGCGCGAGCCCGACGTTCGTCGCCACCGCGACCTGCGGCGCGGCGATCCCCGCGAGGTAGGCCAGGTCACCCGGATTGCGTTCCCCCAACTCGAGCACGAGCGCCTGCGTCCCGAGGGGTGCGTCGAGGATCGTCACCGGCAGTCCGAACTCGTTGTTGTGGGAGGAGGCGGTCGCGTGCACCGATCGATCGGCGGCCAGCGCGCCGGCGAGGAGATCCTTCGTGCTGGTCTTGCCGGCGGAGCCGATCACCGCGAGCACGGTCGCGCCGAGATCGGCCCGCGCGCTCCGGGCGAGGGTGCCGAGCGCGGTGAGCGGGTCCTCGACGACGACGAACGGGCCGGTCACCCCGTCGGGCACCCGGGCGACCAGCGCCCCGGCCGCGCCCCGGACCAGCGCGTCGGCGACGAAGTCGTGCCCGTCCCGGTCGCCGATGAGCGCCACGAACCCCGCACCGGCCCGCTGCACCCTCGAGTCGTAGTCGAACCCGTCGACCAGCGACTCCGGGTCCCCGCCGACCAGATGGCCACCGGTCCGCGCCGCGATCTGCGCCAGGGTCATGCGCACGCCGCCCCCTCGAGCACCTCGCGGGCCACGACCCGATCGTCGAAGGGGGTGGTCGCGTCGCCCGCGGTCTGCCCCGACTCGTGACCCTTGCCCGCGACCACGACCACGTCGCCAGGCCCTGCGAGCTCCACCGCGCGTGCGATCGCCGCCCGGCGGTCGAGCACCACCTCGTAGCGTGCGGCACCGTCACGCAGGCCCCGCTCCACCTCGTCGGCGATCGCCGCCGGATCCTCGGAACGTGAGTTGTCCGTGGTGAGCACCACGAGATCCGCCTGCGCGCCGGCCGCCGCGCCCATGAGCGGCCGCTTGGCCCGGTCGCGGTCCCCGCCACACCCGAAGACCGCGATGACCCGTCCGCCGGCCGCGATCCTCCGGGCATCGCCGAGCACCGCGGCGAGCGCGTCCGGCGTGTGCGCGTAGTCCACGAGGAGCGTGAACGCCTGCCCCGCATCCACCCGTTCGAGCCGACCGGGCACCGTCGCGGCCGCGGCGAGCCCATCGATCACTGTGGCCGGTTCGAAACCCACGGTCAGCGCGGTCGCCGCGGCGGCGAGCGCGTTGGCCACGTTGATGCGACCGAGGAGCGCGAGCCGTGCCGGGTACTCCTCGCCGGTCGCCCGCAACGTGAGCGTGAGCCGGGTGCCCTCCGGTCCGGGTTCCACCGCACGGGCCGACACCTCGGCCTCCGGACCGAGGCCGAAGGTGGCCACCTCGAGTCCGTCCCGTCGGGCCCGGTCGACGAGGGCCGGACCGTGGGGGTCGTCGACGTTCACTGCGGCGTGCCCGGTGAACGCCGGGGTGAAGAGCCGCGCCTTGGCTGCGAGGTACGCCTCCATCGACCCGTGGAAGTCGAGGTGATCGTGCGTGAGGTTCGTGAAGCAGGCGGCTGCGAACCGCGTGCCGTCGACCCGGTGCAGGGTCAGCGCGTGGGAGGAGACCTCCATCGCGACGGTGTCCACGCGGCGGTCGCGCATCGTCGCGAGCAGGGCCTGGAGATCGGGTGCCTCGGGGGTGGTGAAGCCGACGGGCACCGCGTCGGTCCCCACCCGGGCTCCGAGCGTGCCGACGACCCCGACCCGCCGCCCGGCCGCACCTGCGATCGCCTCGAGCAGGTGGGTGACCGTGGTCTTGCCGTTCGTGCCGGTGACCCCGAGCACCGTGAGGGCAGCGGACGGGTGGCCCTGGGCGGCGGCCGCGATCGGTCCGACCGCGCGCCGGACGCTCCCCACCTCGACGCGGGTGACGGGGACATCGAGCGGTCGTTCGCAGAGCACGGCCACCGCACCCCGGGCCACCGCCTCGTCGGCGTGGTCGTGACCGTCGTGGTGGGCGCCGGGGGCAGCGGCGAAGAGCGTGCCCGGTCCGGCGCGACGGCTGTCGAGCACGACCTCGCGCACCTCGACGTCGAGCGGACCGGTGATCCGGTCCACCTCGACGTCGGCGAGGAGGTCGGCGAGGCGCACGGCGGTACCTACTGGGTCGGCTTCGACGGGACGGGTGTGTCCACCGTAGCGGCGCCCACCGCGCCCGCCGGGCCGGCCGGCATCGCCACGGTGAGCGGCCCGGTCCTGGCCTGGCTGGTGAGCGGATCCCGGGTGGTCGGCACGTGGAGGGCGCGCAGCGCGGAGCCCATGATCGAGGAGAACACCGGTGCCGCCCAGTCGCCCCCGTAGAACTTGTCGAACTGGGGCTGGCCGTCGAGCACGACGATCACCGCCACCCGCGGCGCCTCCGCCGGCGCGAACCCCACGAACGATGCGTGGATCTTGAACGAGTCGTAGGCGTTCACACCCGAACCGAGTGCGTGGCGCGCCGTACCGGTCTTGCCGGCCACCGTGTACCCGGGCACCGCGGCCTTCCCGCCCGTCGCGGGCTTCGGGGCCACCACGTGGGTCAGCATCTGCGTCAGGGTCCGGGCGGTCCGCGCCGACACCACGCGATCGCCCCGCACGACGGGGAGGTCGTGACGCTCCCCCGCCGCGTCGATCGTCGCACCGATGAGCCGCGGGTGCAGGGTCCGACCGCCGTTCGCGATCGTCATGTACGCCTGCAGCACCTGCATCGGCGTGACCGAGAGCCCCATGCCGACGGGCAGCGAGTAGGGGGTGGACGAGTTCCAGACCGACGGGAGGTACCCGGCCGCCTCGTTCGGGAACCCGATGTCGGTCGTGTGCCCGTACCCGAAGGCCCGCAGGTAGTAATCGAGCCGGCGGTCCCCGAGGGCCTGCGCCACCAGGCGCGTCCCGTTGTTGGAGGAGTGCGTGAGCACCTCGATCGCGCTGAGGTCCACGTCGGGGTGCTCCTCGTCGTCCTTGAGGAACCGGACCGGGGTCGTCCCCGGGATCGCGACGCGCCACGGCACCTTGGGGAACACCGTGTCGGGACCGATCCGACCGTCCTCGATCGCGCCGGCGAACGGGATGAGCTTGCTCACCGATCCGGGCTCGTACGCGTCGGTGAGCGGCCGGTTCGCCTCGGTCGACCGAGCGAGCCGGGCCGGGGCGGTGACCGGTGCCGGCTGGCCGGTGACCGCCGGCGCGAGCAGGTTGCCGATCGCGGTCGCCATGGCGAGGATCGAACCGTCGCGCAGGTCGACCGCCACCGCGGTCCCTCCGGTCGCCTTGGCCGCATCGACCCCGTGCAGCAGGGCCTGCTCGGTCTGGTACTGGAGGTTCGCGTCGATGGTCAGCACGACGTCCTGACCCGCCCGCGCCGGCGCCACGTGGCGACCGGCGTTCGGGATCTCACGACCGCGGATGTCGACCTTGGTGCGCACGCTGCCATTGCGACCGGTGATGGCCTCGTCCACCATCTGCTCGACGCCGCCGCGGGCCTCCCCGAACGCGTCCACCCCGCCGAGGACCGGCGCCGCGCTGCGGCCCGCCGGGTACCGGCGGGCCGGCTCGCCCTGCTCGTAGACCGCGGCCCGGATCGCCTCCGCCCAGGGTCGCTCCCCCTCGCCGAGTCGCCGCACCTGCGCCCGCGTCCGCGCGCTGACGTCCCGACCGAGGTACTGGAACCGGTTGGGCTGCCGCAGCTTGGTGAGCACCGCCGCCTCGGAGAGCCCGAGCACCGGCGCGAGCCGACGCGCCACCGCCAGACGATCCCGGCTCGGCACGAGGCTCGGATCCACGATGAGCGAGGGTCGCTGCACGGTCATGGCCAGCTCCCGACCTGAGCGGTCGAAGATCGTGCCCCGCGGGGCCGGCACCGCCACCGAGCTGAAGCGTTGTGCGTTCGCGTAGGCCACGAGCCGACCTCGCTGTGCGGTGTCGATCACCACGACCTTGAGCAGCGCGGCGACGAGCAACGCGACGATGGCCACCGCGACCCCGATGACCCGGCGGCGGGTGCTGCGGTCGACCTCGGCCCGGGTCCTCCGGCGGGTCGGGCGCGGGGTGGTGATCCAGGTCGCCGCCGAACCGAGGGCGGCGGCCCCGGCGGTGGCTCCGGCGCGTGCGGCGCGTCCGGCCACCGACGGACCCCGACGACGCGGCGGTGCTGGGGCGCGCGTGGCGGTCCGCGTCGCTCGCACGACCGGGGTGCGGGGGGCCGGCGTCGGGGTGGCCCGCTGCCGGGAGGGTGTGGTCGAACCGGTCGCGTCCGGGCGGGCGGCGCGCCGGACGGGAGCCGTCCGCGTGCTCGACGCCGACCGGGTGACCGTGCCGATCGGCGCGTTCAGCGCGGCTCGGGCACCGTCGTCCGCGGCGCGGCGGCGGGCGGTGGTGCCGGATGCGGCAGACGCCCGTCGGGGCGCGTCCCGGCGCCCGGACGGCGCCGTCGGGGTCGTCCCCACGGATCGGGGTTGCGGGCGGCGGGGCTCACGGGCGGACGTCAAGGCTCGGCTTCACCTTCTGGTACCCCTCGGTCGACGAGGTCGGGACGCGGACGGTCGACGGACCCGGGTCGGGCACGCTCACGTACCGGGGGGTGGGACCGGCCTGCAGCCCGAGGCGCTTGGCCTCAGCCGCGATGTGGTCCGGCGAGGCCGCGCGCGCGTAGGCGAGCCGAGCCTCGGTGTACTGCGCCTGCGCGTCCGCGGTGCGTTCGGTGAGGTCTCGAAGGCGTACCTGCCCGACCTGGACGAACGCGTGGACCGAGAGCGCGACGAAGCAGACGACGAGCACGAACGCGATGCCGATGCGAGCCGCGCTCGGTAGGCCGAGCTCGCGTCGGGCGGTGCGGCGCGCCCCCACGACCCGCAGGCGCGGGGCGGTGGCGCGACGGGTCGCCGGGGTCCGGAGCGCGGTCGCGGTCATGCGAGCCGTTCCGCGACCCGTAGCAGCGCGCTCGACGCGCGGGGGTTGTCGGCGACCTCGGCTTCGGTCGGACGCTGGGGCTTGCGCGTGACGAGCCGCACGAGCGGCTCCTCGACCGCGGGCACCGGCAGGTCCGGACGGCCGATGGCCGGCACGCGTCCGGCCCAGCGGTGGAACCGCTGCTTCACCGCGCGGTCCTCGAGCGAGTGGTACGCGAGGACGAGCACGCGGCCGCGGGGCGCGAGGAGGTGCACCGACTCATCGAGCCCGGCCTCGAGCTGCTGCAGCTCCTGGTTGACCTCCATGCGGATGGCCTGGAACGTGCGGCGGGCCGGGTGGCCGCCGGTGCGCCGGGCCGGCGCGGGGATCGCGGCCTTCACCGCCTCGACGAGGTCGCCGGTGGAGTGCAACGGACGTCGGGCCACGATCTCGCGGGCGATGCGCGACGCGAACCGCTCCTCCCCGTAGGCCGAGATGATGGTGGTGAGCTCGGCCTCGCCGTAGGTGTTCACCACGTCGGCGGCCGTGAGGGACTGCGAGGAGTCCATGCGCATGTCGAGCGGGGCCTCATCCCAGTAGGAGAAGCCGCGCGCCCGCCGGTCGAGTTGGGGGCTGCTGACCCCCAGGTCGAAGAGGATGCCCACGATGTCTCCCTCGCTCGTGTTCCGTACGGTCTCGGTGAGGTCCCCGAAGCCGGCGTGGACCACCCGGGCCCGCTCGCCGAACGGGGCGAGCGCCTCCCGGGCCGCCGCCACCGCCGTCGGATCCCGGTCGATGCCGAGGAGCCGGAGGTCGGTGCGGGCGGTGAGGAGCTGCGTGGCGTGCCCGGCCCCTCCGACCGTGCAGTCCACGATCGTCCCGGCCGGGACCGGTGCGAGGTGCTCGACCACCTCCCGTGCCATCACCGGGTGGTGCTCGAACGACTCGCCCATCCGCTCCTCGTCCCCGTCGTCTCCGGAGCCGGAACCCGGTCCCCCACCAGCCCTCCGGACAGCCAAGTCGCGCGTCTCGGTTTTCTCTCCGAGCGCACTCGGCAGAAAGCGGGCGGAGTGGGGCCTTCTCCCGTGCCGCCCGGAGGGCTGGTGGTGGGCCGGACTCCGGTCCCACCTGTCAAAGGTCTTCGTTGCCGTGTTCGTCGGCGGCGCCGGTGGCTCCGGCGGCGCCCTTGTTCAGATGATCCCGAGGTCTGCGAGGTCCGGGCTGCCGGCCAGGTCCGCGAGACCCATCGACTCCTGCTCGCGCCAGCGCGCGGCGTCCCAGATCTCGATGCGTTCGTCGATCCCGACCACGACCACCTCGCGGTCGAGGCCGGCCAGCTCGCGCAGGTTCACCGGCACCGGCACTCGGCCCTGCTTGTCGAGCTCGTACCGACGGGAGTTCCCGATGAACGCCCGCGCGGCGTTGCGCTGACGGGTGCCGCGACGGGCGGCCTCGGTGACGCGGGCCCGAACCTCGGCGAAGACGTGCTCCGGGTAGATGGTCACGCAGCGGTCGAGACCCGGCGCCACGTGGCAGCCGTCGGCGAGCTCGACGCGGAAGTCGACGGGCATCACGACCCGTCCCTTCGCGTCCGGGGAGTGCTGGTAGCTCCCCTCGAAGCCCTTCGCCATCGGTCCCCCGCCTCGTTCCGAGACCCCGCACCGATCGGTGCCGGGTCCTCCGGGGCTCCCCCACCGATGCGGCGGTTCGCTCCCCGGTTCCCCACGAGGCGCCACCCTCGCCCCACTTCGCGCCCTTGTCAACCACCTCCACCCACTTCCCCCCACCGACGGCCCGGCGGGGGTACCGTCGGGAGGTGAGCCTGCGCTGGCGGATCCCCTGCTTCCTGGCCGGCGTGCTCCTCGGCGGGACCTCGGTCGCCCTGCTGCTGCGGGCCGGCCTGGGGGTCTCGTCCTACGACGTCCTCAACTCGGGCCTCGCGGGCTCGGCGGGCATCCCGGTGGGGACCGCGTCGTGGATCGTGAGCAGCGTGGTGCTCGGCCTGGCGATCCTGCTCGGACGGCGACCGCGGATCGGCAGCCTCGCGTCGATGCTCGGGTTCGGGGTCATGATCAACCTCGTGCTGGCCCACGTCGACGGCCCCGACGCGCTCGTGGTGCGAGCGGTCTGGCTCGTCGGGGCGCTCGTCGGGCTGTGGAGCGCGATCGTGCTCATCGTGCTGGCCCGCATCGGGGCCAACCCGCCCGAGGAGCTCATGCTCGCCCTCGTCGACCGCGGCGTGTCCCTGCGCGTCGCGCGCTGGGGGCTCGAGGCCGGGCTGCTGGCGAGCGGGCTGCTGCTCGGCGGTCAGGCGGGCATCGGGACCCTCGCCATCGCCCTCGGCACCGGTCCGATCCTCGCGGCGGTGCTCCCGCCGCTCGAGCGCCGGCTGCACGAGCCGGTGCACGTCGAGGTGTTCCCGGCCCCCTGAGCGCGCGCCGCCGGTGCGGTGGCGCTAGCCGTGCGTGCCGAGGTGGGCGCGGCGCGCCTCGTCCCGACACCACCGCAGGTACGAGACCACGTCGACCGCCTCGGGTGCCCCGTCGGTGCCGTACTGGGTCTCGAGCCGGAACGCGAGGTACTCCCGGTCCGGCAGTGGCAGGAACGGCGGCGTGCGCCACCACCCCGCGGGGGCCAAGCGCAAGGCCTGGCCGACCACGGTCGGCCAGAGCGTCGGGTGCCGCAGCACGGCCACGACGACCGGCCCGATCGGGGTCGGCGTCTCGGCGGTCACCCGCCCGCTCCGATGACCCGGGCCAGGAACTCGTCGCGCTCCGCGTCGAGCTCGGCGACCGCGGCCTCGACCTCGGCCGCGAACCGGTCGACCGCAACGAAGAGCGCGAGCTGCCCCTCGCGGAGCGCGTCGAGGATCTGCCCGTCGTCGCGGCAGGCCCAGACCCGGTCGCCGTCGGTCACGATGCGCAGCCCCGTCACGTCGTCGCCCGCCTCGATGAGGTGGCGGAGGCCGCGGCGGACCCGGGCCGGTGCGAGCCCGGCCGCGAGCAGCGACCCGACGACACGCAGGGCCACGAGGTCACGGAACCCGTAGCGCGCCGGACGCCCGTGCGGGACGACGAGTCCGGTACGCGACCAGTAGGCGACCTGCGACGGCGAGACGCCGGCGAGGCGCGCGGCCTGCGCGGCGCTCCACTCCATCGACGCGTCAGTCGCTGGGGCTCTCGGGCCCGCGGGCGCGGAACCGCCCGGCCATCCCGGAGAGCGGACCGGTGCGCAGCGAACCCCCGAGGCTCTGCAGCCCGGCCCGGCCCATGGCGCGGGCTTTGCGCTCGATGACGAGGAGCGACCCGAGCATCACGAGGAACCCGATGACCCCGAGGAGCAGCACCTGGGTGAAGGTGAGCACGAGGAGCACGAGCCCGGCGATGAACCCGAGGATCGCCCAGCGGATGTTCCGAGCTGCGTGGCGGTAGAGCGTGGTCTCCGAGACCTGCTGGACCAGCGCCGGGTCGGTGGCGGTGAGGTTCGCCTCGATCTCGCGCAGGATCCGCTGCTCATCCTCGGACAACGGCATCGGCTCCACCTCCTCCCCACTCGGCCCCCGGAGCCTACCGGCGGCCCCGCACCGCCTCCACGCGGCCCGGGCATTCTCGCACGGCGCGGCCCCGGGGCTCAACGGCGCACCGGCGCCGGGACCATCAGGAACCGGACGGCTCCGGTCGCGGGTCGACCGGGGCCCCGCCGGCCGCGGCCGAGCGGTACGCGGCGTCGACGACGCGGTGGGCCGCGAGCGCAACCTCGACGTCGGGGAACCCGCAGTCGTCGGCACCACCGGCGAGCGAGCGCAGGAACCCGAGGCTGGGCACCGCGTACGCGGCGACGGGTGCGCGCAGCTCGTCCGGCAGGTCGAGCGCAGCCACCCAGTCCGGGAGCTCGCCGAGGATCCGCTCGGTGCCCGATGACGTCTCCACGTGCAGGGGTCCGAGGTGATCGTCCTCGGTCCAGCAGAAGGCGTCCTCGCACAGCACCTCGAGCCGTCGGGTCGAGGGACGCGAGGTGACCTGGTGCCAGACGCTCACGATCGTCGCCCGGTGCTCGCCGTACTCCAGGGTCACCGTCGCGGCGTCCTCGATGCCCGGGTACCCGAAGCGGCTCGCGGTGCCGGCGGTCACCGAGGACGGCTCGCCACCGAGGATCCAGTGGAGCAGGTCGACGTCGTGGATCGAGTGCTCGACGAGGGTGCCGCCTCCGGCCCGGCGCACGTCGCCGCGCCAGGTCGACGCGTACATGCCCTGGATCGGGAAGTACTGGTCATCGCGCAGGATCGTCGCCATCGGCCGGCCGTGGCGTCCACTCGCCACGAGTTCGGCCAGCGCACGGAACACCGGCGCGTGCCGGAGCACGAGGCCGACCTGGTGCGGCACCCGGCGCAGGTCGCGGGCGACCGCCTCGCACTCCGGCAGGGTCGGGGCGAGCGGCTTCTCGCAGAAGACCGGCAGCCCGCGATCCGCCGCGGCCCGCACCGCCTCGTGGTGCGCCGCGGTCCACGTGCAGACCCAGAGCACGTCGACCGCGCCCGCGATCGCGTCGATCGAACCGTGCACCTCGGCGTCGTGGTGGCGGGCCAGCGCGGCGGCCCGGGCCGGATCCGCATCGTGCGTGGCCGTGATCCGGGCATCGACGAGCCCGGTGCGCGCGAGGCGACCGAGGGCGAGTGAGTGGATCGCCCCGATGTGGCCGCACCCGACCAGTCCGATCCGCATCACGAGTCGCGCGCCTCCTCGGCCAGCGGCCCGTACGCGGAGCCGCCCCGCCCGGTGCGCAGGCGGCCCCGCTCGGTCCGCGCCGCCGGCCCGACCGCGTCGGATCCGAAGCGTTCACGGACCGCGTCGATGGTGCGCTCGAGCGCGTCGCGCGCGGCCCGGCCGTCGCGACCTCCGGCGTCCGGCGTCGCGTCGAGGGCCAGTTGCTCGGCCACCGGGACCGACGCGTCAGCGAGCCCGCTCACCGAGACGCCGAGGAGGCGGACCCCGTCGCCCAGCTCGAGACCGTCGAGCAGCGACCGGGCGACCGGTCCGACATCGGCTGCGAGATCGGTCGCACGCTCCATGGTGTAGGCCCGCGTCACCGTCCGGAAATCGTGGTACCGCAGCTTCACCTGCACGGTCCGTCCCACGAGCCCGGCGCGGCGCAGCCGGTGGGTCACCCCGTCGACCATGCGGTCGAGCTCCCGACCGAGCGCGACCCGATCGCGGCGGTCGGACGCGAACGTCTCCTCCTGGCCGATCGACTTCGCCGCCCGACCCGGTTCCACCGTGCGGTCGTCGCGGTTCCACGCGAGCGCGTGGAGGTGGCGGCCCGCGGATGGCCCGAGCGCAGCCATGAGCGTGGCCTCCGGGAGTGCCGCGAGGTCCCCGACCGTGACCACCCCGAACCGCTCGAGCCGTTCGTGCGTGGCCGGACCGACACCCCAGAGCCGTCGCACCGGCAGCGGGTGGAGCACCGCGAGTTCGGTGCCCGGTTCCACGATGAGCACCCCGTCGGGTTTCGCGAGGTCGGACGCGATCTTGGCGAGCATCTTCGTGGAGGCCGCGCCGACCGAGGCGGTGAGCCCGACCTCCGCCCGGATGCGCGCCCGGAGCTCGGCCGCGATCACCGGCGGCGTGCCCTGGGTCCGCCCGGCCCCGCCGACGTCGAGGAACGCCTCGTCGAGGGACAGCGGCTCGACGAGCGGCGTCACCGACCGGAGGATCGCCATGACCGACCGGCTCGCGCCCTCGTACGCGTCGAACCGGGGTGGGAGGAACACCGCGTCGGGGCACAGGCGCCGGGCGCGCGCGCTCGGCATCGCGCTGTGCACCCCGAACGCCCTGGCCTCGTAGGACGCGGCGGCGACCACGCCCCGACCGGCGGTACCGCCGACGACCACGGGCCGGCCTCGCAGGCTCGGGTCGTCGCGCTGCTCCACCGAGGCGAAGAACGCGTCGAGGTCGAGGTGCAGCAGGGTCGGCGCGTCGCGCATCGGCCGGATCAGCCGATGCGCACGGCGGTGAGCGAGTCGAGCGAACCGCCGCGCACCTCGTAGTGGAAGGCCCGCACCTGGCCGGGCCGCCAGCGCTCGGCGAGCCACTCGGCGAGGGGCTCCCGCACCCATGGGAAGCAGCCGGCGAGGTGGTCATCGAGCGCGTGCGGCGGAACGAACGCCGCGTGGTCCACGATCCCGTCGGGATCGGCGAGCACGAGGTCCCCGGCCACCGTGTCGACGAGGTGCACCTCGCAGCGCATCTCCCACCCGAGGTCGACTGAGGTCGCGGTCACCTCGTAGAGCGGCCCCGACCACGCGGTGACGGTGAGCCCGGTCTCCTCGACCACCTCCCGGGCCAGCCCGTCGAGCACCGATGGATCCTCCGCGTCGATGACCCCACCGGGCGTGCTCCAATCGTGCGCACCGTTGCGGCGCAGGTTGCGCACGAGGAGCAGGTCCTCGCCGCGGAGCACGACGGCCCCGGCGACGTGGAAACGGTGGGTCATGCCTGCGAGTGTGGCACGCCGACCGGCCGCGCGTCGGCGCGCCACCGGGACCGCATGGGCCCGCTGCCTACACTCCGGGGCCGTGACGCCGACACCACCCCCCGAATTCGACACCGGGCCCGGACCGGGGCGCGCCGCGTTCCTGCTCGCCTACGTGCTCGTCGTGCTCGGCGGCATCCTCGGGGCGGTGATCGGTTACGGCCTCGTCGATGTGCAGTGCGCAGGTCCGTGCACCGTGCCCCTCGCGCTCGGCGCGCTCGTCGGCGGGGCGGGCGCGGCGGCCGGCACCGGCACGGTCGCAGTGCTCACGCTCCGAGCGATGGCCGAGTGGCGTCGCCCGCGACGCTGACCCCTCGACTCAGACCAGCTGGAGCCGCCGGAAGGCCTCGGCGTGTGCGACACCGACGGCGGCGCCGACCGCGGCGGCGCGCTCCCGGACGACCTCGGGCACCCAGTGCGCCTCGTCCCCGACCTGGCTCGTATGGCACGCGAGCGCCTGCACCTTGCGGTCGAGGGTCGCGGTGATGTCCACCCACGCGTCCGGTTCGAGCGTGCCCGAGCACAGGACCACCCCGACCTGGTGCGCAGCGAGCCCCTCGGCGATCTGCTCCGGGAAGTAGTGGGGGTTGCCCGCCGCCGGGGCCACCGCATCGAGCGCGACGAGGCCGGTGACCCGGTGGTCCCGGTGGTTGAAGTACCGGTCGCCGAAGAACATCGCGCTCGGGTCGGGGCAGAGCAGCACCTCGGGGCGCACCTCGCGCACGGCCCGCACGATCTCGGCCCGGACGGACCGCGAGTCGTCGAGATCCCCGTCCGGGTGGCCGAGGTGCCGCGTGCCGGCGATCCCGAGCACGGCGGCCGCCGCCGCAGCCTCGTCACGGCGACGCGCCGCGAGCGTCGCGGGATCCGCGGCCGGGTCGTCGCTGCCCTTGTCGCCGAGCGTCGTGACGACGACGTGCACCTCGCAGCCCGCGGCCGCCCAGCGGGCGATGGTGCCCCCGGCTGAGACCTCAGGGTCGTCGGGGTGTGCGTACACGGCGAGCGCGCGCTGCGGCACCGCGGTGATCTCGAGCATGCCGGTACGGTAGCGCCGTGCGCCGCCCGCTCCCCCGCCCCGCCGAGCGTCCGTGAGCGGACCGCTCGACCCCGAACGGTTCGAGATCGACGCGGCCTCGCCGCGCGGGTTCCGGCAGGAGTACCTGCGTGAGGGGGCCGGCGGTGTGCCGATCCTCTGTGTCCACGGGTGGCCCGAGACCAAGCGGATCTGGTGGCGCGTGGTCGAGCCGCTCGTGGCCGCCGGCTTCGAGGTGATCGCACCCGACCTGCGTGGCTTCGGCGACTCCGAGCTCGGACCCGACGGCTACCACGACGTGCCCGCACACGCGGCCGACCTCCACGCGCTCGTCCACGACCACCTCGGGCACCGCCGGGTCGTGCTCGCCGGGGGCGACCTCGGAGGTCCGATCATCCAGGAGCTCTCGCTCCGCCACCCGGAGTGGGTGGAGCGCATGGTGCTGTTCAACTCGCCGCTGCCGTACCTGCGTGACCGGATGGACGACCTCGAGACGCGCCCGCCGGCCGAGGTCCTCGACTACTTCGTGCGTCAGGGCACCGATCCCGACGGGCTCATGGCCGAACTGGCCGACGCCGACGCGCGCCGGGCCTACGTCGCTGCGTTCTACGGCGAGCGTCGCTGGGCCCACCCGGGCGGTTTCACCGAGGCGGAGGTGGCCTTCATGGTGGAGCCCTTCGCGAGCGCCGAGCACCTGCGGGCCTCGTTCGGCGCGTACGAGAGCACCTTCTCGGAGGACGCGCGATCCGACGCCTCGGTGTTCCGGGGTCGTGAGAATCCGACGCGCACGCTCGTGCTGTTCGGTCCGAGCGACCACGTCATCCACCCCGACTTCGACCGCATGGCCGAGCG
>JBJTQX010000114.1:0-9140 GCA_046075855.1 Actinomycetes bacterium | reverse complement strand
TTCGTGGCCCCGACCCAGGTGATGCCGCCGACGCCAGCGGTCACGGCCAGCGCCGCTCCGATCGCCGCCCAACGCGACCGCCACAGGCTCCCTCGAGCCTCCACCGCAGCATCGCTCCGCACCCCGCGCCCCATGACGGTCCCTTCGTCGGATTGCCCACGAACGTACCCCATCGCTGACGAGGACGGCCAGCGCCCGGTAACCCGTCGTCAGGGGTGCGACGAGCAACTGGTGGGTCCGATCCGATGGCCTACCCGTGTCCGATCCGCACGGCATCGGGCCGCGGTCCACCTCGGTGGGGGCTCGGGCACCGGGTCAGTCCGTCGCGTGCTGGGCCTTGATCTGCCGGCGCACGGCGTCGTCGCGCCAGAAGGTCGCGGTCGTTGATACCGAGGGCTCCCAGCGGGGGAGCGGCACCGCCGGCTGGGGCACGTCGCCCATCACCGTGACGCGCTGGATGACGCGCTCGCCCTCGAAATCGTCGAGCACGTGGTGCTGGGTGCATCGGTTGTCCCACATGGCGATCGTGCCGGCGGTCCAGCGGTAGCGGACGGTGAAGCGGGGCTGCTGCACCCACCGGGTCAGGAGGGTGAGCAGGGCGGTCGACTCGACGTCGCTCAGCTCGACGATGCGGCGGGTGAAGTGCTCGTTCACGAACAGCGCCCGGCGTCCCGTCTCCGGGTGCACTCGCACGACCGGGTGGATGTAGCCCTTGTCGGGCGCGAGGTGGGGTCCGGCGTCGTGGTAGGCGGTGAGGCCGTCGCAGAGGTCGCGCAGCGGCGCCGAGAGCTCCTCGTAGGCCCGGCAGGTGTTCGTCCACATCGTGTCGCCGCCCACCTCGGGCACGACCTTGGCCTGGAGGATCGAGAGCACCGAGGGGGTCGGAGCGCAGGAGAGGTCGCTGTGCCACTCGTCGGCGATCCCGCCCCCGCCGTCGACCGCCCGCAGTTCGAAGAACTCGGGGCGCTCCCGTCGCAGGTCGAGGTTCGGGTGCGACTCGAGCTCGCCGAAGTGGCGACCGAACGCGATGTGCTCATCCGGTGTGAGGTGCTGATCTGGGAAGAACAGCACCATGTGCTCGAGCAGCAGGCGCCGAATCTCCTCCGCAGCCGCAGCATCCACCTCACCGATCGTGACCCCGCGCACCTCGGCGCCGAGGGAGCCGGACAGCCGCCGCACCTCGAAGGACATCGCGCCACCTCCCCGTCGGACCGGACCGATCCCGGTGGAGACTAGGTGAACCCCGGCGACGCCTACCCGAGCTGCGCGAGCGCCGCGTTGAAGGTGCTGCTCGGCCGCATGACCGCAGTCGTGCGTACGGGGTCGGGCGCGTAGTAGCCGCCGATGTCGGCGGGCGAGCCCTGCACTGCGGTGAGCTCGGCCACGATCTCGTCCTCGGCCGCCGCGAGCGCGGCCGCGAGAGGTGCGAACCGCTCGGCGAGCGCGGGGTCCTCCGTCTGGGCGGCGAGCTCCTGGGCCCAGTAGAGGGCCAGGTAGAAGTGCGAGCCGCGGTTGTCGAGCTGGCCGAGGCGTCGGGCCGGCGACTTCTCGTGCTCGAGCAGCGATCCGGTGGCCCGGTCGAGCGTCGCCGCCAGCACCTTGGCCCCCGGGTTCCCCGAGTACTCGGCGAGGTGCTCGAAGGACGCGGCGAGCGCGAGGAACTCGCCGAGCGAGTCCCACCGCAGGTAGTTCTCCTTCACGAGCTGCTGCACGTGCTTCGGCGCCGAGCCGCCGGCCCCGGTCTCGAAGAGGCCGCCGCCGGCCATGAGCGGGACGATCGAGAGCATCTTGGCGCTCGTGCCGAGTTCCATGATCGGGAAGAGGTCGGTGAGGTAATCGCGCAGGACGTTGCCGGTGACCGAGATGGTGTTGAGCCCGCGGCGGATGCGTTCGAGCGAGAAGCGGCAGGCGTCGGCGGGGGAGAGGGTCTCGATCTGCACGCCGGTGAGGTCGTGCTCGGGCAAGTACTCGCGCACCTTGGCGAGCAGCGACGCGTCGTGCGGCCGACGCTCGTCGAGCCAGAACACGATGGGGTCGCCGGTGGCCCGGGCGCGGCTCACCGCGAGGCGCACCCAGTCGCGCACCGCCGCATCCTTGGTCTGGCACATCCGCCAGATGTCACCGGTGCGCACGGCGTGCTCCATGAGCACCGTCCCGTCCGCGTCGACGACGCGAACGTGCCCGCCGGTCGGCACCTCGAAGGTCTTGTCGTGGGAGCCGTACTCCTCGGCGGCCTGGGCCATGAGGCCGACGTTGGGGACCGACCCCATCGTGGCGGGGTCGAACGCGCCGTGGGCCCGGCAGTCGTCGATCACGGCCTGGTACACGCCGGCGTAGTTCCGGTCCGGGATCACCGCCTTCGTGTCCTGCTCGGCCCCGGCCGCGTTCCACATGTGGCCGGAGGTGCGGATCATCGCGGGCATCGAGGCGTCGACGATCACGTCGCTCGGCACGTGGAGGTTGGTGATGCCGCGATCCGAGTCGACCATCGCCACCGCCGGGCCGGCCGCCAGCCGCGCCTCGATCGCGCCGAGCACGGCATCCCGGGTCTCGGCCGGGAGGCGACCGGCCGCGTCGATGACCGCGCCGAGCCCGTCGTTCGGATGGGCGCCCACCGACCGGAGCGCGTCGCCGTGGGTCTCGAACACGTCCGCGAAGAACACCCGCACCGCATGCCCGAACATGATCGGGTCGGAGACCTTCATCATCGTGGCCTTGAGGTGCAGCGAGAAGAGCACGCCCCGCTCGCGGGCGTCGTCGATCTGCTCGGCGAGGAAGGCCACGAGGCGCTCGCGGTCCATGAAGGTCGCATCGATGATCTCGCCGCCCCGCAGGCTCGTGCGCTCCTTGAGGATCGTCACCGTCCCGTCGTCGGCCACGTGCTCGATGCGCACGTCGGTCGCCGCACCCACCGTCGCCGACTGCTCGTTGCCGAAGAAGTCGCCGTCCGACATGGACGCGACGTGGGTCTGCGAATCCGCGGTCCATGCACCCATGGAGTGGGGGTGCTTGCGCGCGTAGTCCTTCACGGATGCCGGCGCACGACGGTCGGAGTTGCCCTCGCGCAGGACGGGGTTCACCGCGCTGCCCTTCACCCGGTCATAGCGGGCCCGCACCTCCCGGTCGGCGTCGGTCTGCGGGTCGTCCGGGTAGTCGGGGATCGCGTAGCCCTGGGCCTGGAGTTCCCCGATCGCGGCCAGCAGCTGCGGGATGGACGCGCTGATGTTCGGGAGCTTGATGATGTTGGCCTCGGGGCGCAGGGCGAGCTGTCCGAGTTCGGCGAGCGCGTCGGCGACCCGCTGCTCGTCGTTGAGGTGCTCCGGGAACTGGGCGAGGATCCGGCCGGCCAGCGAGATGTCGCGGGTCTCGACCTCGACCCCGCATACCCCGGCATAGGCCTGCACGATCGGGAGGAAGGAGTAGGTGGCGAGGAGCGGGGCCTCGTCGGTGAGCGTGTAGACGATCGTGGCCTTCTCGGCGGGCATGTGGCATCTCTTCTGCGGGAGCGGGCGGACGACGGGTCCGAGGCTACCCAGTCGATCCGGTGCGCCCGGAGGCGAGGCACCCGCTCAGGTCTGCGGCACCACGGTCGAGTTGTCGTCGGAGAACGGGCCTTCGGGCGGCACGGACCCGGGGACCGGCCAGACGTGGATCATCCAGCCGCTCTGGCCGAAGAAGACGCCACCCTGCTCGCGGCAGCGCCGCGGTGCGAACTCGCCCGCGTCGACCGAGAGGATCTCGATGTCGTCGCCAGTTCCCTTGATGCACACCTTGATGTGTTCGTGCCACTGATCGGCGGTCCCCACGAACCCTTCGGGTGCCTTGCGGGCCCGGGTGAGGTACAGCATGCCGACCACGGGAGCGTCCGGCTTCGTGTCCCGGTACATGAGGATGCCCGGGTAGTCGAAGTGGAAGTCGGCGGCGGCGATGTACTTCATCTGCGCGGCGTGCACCCCGAGTCCGGGGGCCGGCGGACCCACCGCCCGGTAGCCGGCGGCCCGAGCGTCCGCGTAGGTGGGGTACCGGAGCGCCGCACGCCGGGCGCGGGCCAGCTGCTGATCGAGCATGGCGCGGGTCGTCGCATCCATGCCATCGATCGCGGCCTGTGAGGCCGCATCGTCGTGGGAGTGTCCGGCGACCGGCTGCGTCGCGGCCGGTCGGTACCACCGTTGGTCTCGGCGCTCGCGCTGCACCCGCGCCACCGCCGACGGTGCGAGGCCCGGCAGCGCGTCGAGGCCGAGCTCGCGGATCACCTCCGCCGCCCCCGGGTCCTCGGGCCGCGCGTCGTCCGAGAACGAGGTGCTCGTCACGGTCGAGTCGGCGGTTGGGCCTGTTCCACAGCCGCCGAGTAGGGCGGCAGCGACGAGCCATGTGCTCATTGCGCGAACGGTGGTCCTTCGCATCAGCCCTCCCGCGTGCCGCTGCCTTGAGCGTAGCGACCCTCGGGCGCGTTCGCTGGCGAGTCGTTGCGTGCAACACCGAAATCGTTGCGAACTCATGCATACGTCCGGTGCAGGCGGGGTCCGGAGCGGCCCGTTTGGCCGCCACCAGTCCCTCGCCCGCCGGTGCCGCTGCTTGGCACGCGCAGGTAATGGCGGGCATTCCGGATGGCGCAAGGACCGGCTTCCTCCAGCGTGGTCCATGCGAGCGAGGCGCTCGCCCGTGGCGATGAGCGGCCCCACGACGGGTGCACCACCCATCGGCACGACCAGCAGCTGGCTTGCCGGTTTCCGGGAGCCCTACGTGAGGAGGATGACATGACGGTAACGACAGCAGCATCGCCGGCATCGTCGGGGGGCGCACTGGTTTCGAAGGGTCGCTGGGCCGCAGGCTGAGGTATCCGCCGGACCTCCGATGTGTCGCGATCCCCCTGCTGCTCGATCGTGCGCGGTGCAGCCCGGCCCCAGGCCGGGTTGCCGAGCGGTGTTCTACGGGGCGCGTCGCTTGAGTTCCCCGCTGCGTTGGGCTCGTGAGCGTCGGCGACGGCATGTCGTGGTGTGGTGGGAGTGTGTCGGTGCGCACGTTGGGGGGGTGTCGGCGGCGACGGACGTGGGGATGTGGGTCCGGGATGCTGTGGGCACGGTTCGCCAGTGGGGTGGGCCCGGAGAGAGAGGTGCAGTGATGGTGAAGCGTTTGATCAGTTCGATCGCTCTGGTTGGGGCGATCATGTCTTCGGCGGTGGGGTTCGGGGCGCAGCCGGCCTCGGCGTCGATGCCGTCGGATCTCAATGGGGATCGGATCTCGTGGTTCAGCACCTTGCCGTGTTCGGATGGTGCGGGTGGGACTTCGGTGTACGCACGGGCGAAGTACCTGGTCGCGAGTTCGGGGACGCATCGGGTGCGGTGGGGTGTCTACCGGGCCTCTGACGATGCCCGGCTGGCGTTCAGCCCGCTCGGGGAGGGGTACGGGACCTCGGGGTACTGGCTCAACTTCATCAATCCGTGGAGTTGGTACTCGTCGACGACGGCAGAGACGTACATCACTGCGTTCGTCCATCGTTGGAACGGGTCGGCATGGGTGCTCGTGGCCCGGGAGTCGATCCCGTGTGTGTGACGGTCTGATGTCGGCCCGGACGGGGTGCAGCACGGTGGTGCTGGTGGTCCCGTCCGGGCCGACCCGACCGTCGAGGTCGAGGTACGGGCGGGTCGTGAAGTCCTCCTCCGGTTGACGAGTCTCGAGGCGGATGCTCGAGGTGCGGACAACCCGGAGCGGTTCCTGGGCGTCGTAACGTGGCGGCGTGGCACACCACGTGGACCCCGAGCAGTTCGAGGCCCTCGTCGCGGCCGCGCTCGACGAGGTGCCCGACGAGTTCTGGTCGGCCCTCGACAACCTGGTGGTCGTGGTCGAGGATCACCCGCCGCCGGGGGAGGACCTCCTCGGCCTCTACGAGGGGGTGCCGGTCACCGAACGGTCGCCGCTCGACCCGGTCGCCCTGCCCGATCGCATCGTGCTCTACCGGATCCCGCACTGCGAGGTGGCCGGGGACCGGGACGACCTCGTCCAGTGGGTGCGCGAGACCGTCTTCCACGAGCTCGGGCACCACCTCGGGCTCACCGAGGCCCGGCTCGAGGAGCTCGGCTGGGATTGACCGGAACGGGCGCCCCATTGACAAACCCTATCTAGTTAGTAGACATTGTGGGCATGAGCGAGTACCTCCTGGTGGCACTCGCCGGGTTCGCCGCCTGCATGGTGGACGGCGCGCTCGGCATGGGGTTCGGGCCGACCTCCTCCACGATCCTTCTGGGCACCGGGCTGCCGCCCGTGGCGGTGTCCGCCACGGTGAACCTCGCCAAGGTCGCGACCGGGGTGGTCGGCGGCTTCTCCCACTGGCGGTTCGGCAACGTCGACCGGCGACTCGCCATCCGGCTCGCGCTCCCCGGAGCAGCGGGCGCGATCGTCGGTGTCGTGGTCCTGCGCAACGTCGACGCCGCGACGCTCAAGCCGTTGCTCGCAGTCGTGCTGCTCCTCGTCGCGTTGCGCATGCTCGTGCGGTTCAGCCGCACCGATCCCGCGGCGGCGAGCGAGCGTGCTCCGGGCGGGTACGCGCCGCGCGCCGTCGGCGCCGCGGGCTTCGCCGGCGGGATCACCAACGGCCTCATCGGCGCCTGGGGTCCGGTGGTCACCCCCGTGCTCCTGCACCAGGGGATTCCCGCGCGATTCACGGTCGGTTCGGTCAACGCGGCCGAGGTCGCGGTCGCCATCGTGTCGGTCGGTTCGCTCGCGTCGACCATCCGCAGCGGCGGGATCGACGTCGGCGTCCTCGTCGCGATGCTCGTCGGCGGGGTCCTGGCCGCGCCCCTCGCGGCGGCCCTCGTGCGTCGTCTGCCGAAGCAGGGGCTGGGGGTGGCCGTGGCCAGCATGCTGCTCGTCACGAACGTGCGCGAGCTCGTGGCGTGGGGCGACCTCGGCCCGACCCGGTGGTTGGCCTACGCAGGGGTCCTCGTTGTCGTGCTGTGGGCCTGGGCGCGCCCGCACCGACGCCGGTGCACGGCTCGGGTCGAGACCGTGCTGGCCGGCCCGCATCGATCCTGAGGTCAGCCCGGGAGCACCGCGACCTTCCCGCAGTCCCGCGATCCCTCGAGCAGCGCCAGTGCGTCGTCGAGACGGTCGAGGCCGAACCGGTGCGTGGTGAGCGCGCCCAGGTCGCGGCGGGCGAGCAGGTCGACGGCGTCCTCGAACCGGGCCGGGTACTCCATCGACCCGCGCACGGTGAACTGCTTCATGAGCAGGGTCAGGAAGCTCGTCGGGATCGGCGCGTAGTGGAGGGCCACCACGGCGAGCCGCCCGCCGGGTGCGCCGCGTTCGATGATCGACGTCAGCACCTTCGCCGCACCCGAGGCCTCGATGAACGCGGCGGTCGCCGGGGTGGGGCCGAACATGAACGGCGTCGTGCCGTGCAGGTCGGCGAGCGCGGCCCACACGTCGTCGGTGGTCGGGTCCACGGCCGCGAGCGCGCCGAGCGAGGTCGCGAGGTCGCGGCGGGTCGCGCTCGGGTCGACGGCCACGACCCGCTCGTTGCCCGCGTCGACGAGCGTGGCGATCGCGGCGAGCCCGATCGGTCCGCACCCGAACACGGCGACCCCGTCGTCGGCGGTCGCCTCGACCTGCTCGACCGCGTGCATGCCGACCGCGAGCGGCTCCGTGAACGCGGCCGCGTCGAGCGAGAGCGAGTCGGGGATGCGGTAGACGCCGCGGGCGTCGGCCTCGGTCACGAGGAGCCACGGCGCGAGGCCACCCTCGGGCGTGCCGTTGCCGATCCGGCCGAGCGCGTCGGTGCCGGGGCGCACCACCACCCGATCGCCGACCGCGACGGAGCGCACCTCGGCTCCGGCGACCTCGACCGTGCCCGACACCTCGTGGCCGAGGCACATCGGCTCCGGCCCGGGCCCTGCGACCCCGCCCATGCGGATGTACGAGAGGTCGCTCCCGCAGATGCCGCACGCGTGGACGCGCACGACCACGTCGCGGGCTCCCGGGTCGGGTTCGGGCACCTCGTCGACCCGGACGTCACCGGGACCGTGGATGCGCGCCTGGAGCACGGTCCCTCCTAGGGGAGCAGGTAGCCGCCGTCGACGGCGAGGGTGTGACCGGTGATGTAGGAGGCCGCGGCGCTGGCGAGGAAGAGCACGGCGCCGGTCACCTC
The DNA here is from genome assembly GCA_046075855.1 of Actinomycetes bacterium. GTDB lineage: Bacteria > Actinomycetota > Acidimicrobiia > IMCC26256 > IMCC26256 > IMCC26256. The sequence continues at coordinate 997 of JBJTQX010000114.1, read as the reverse complement.
CTCGGTGGTGCCGAGCCGTCCCATCGGGATGTGCGCGAGCTCCGATGTGAGGAGGCTCGGGATCCCGGCCATCGGCGCGGTCATCGGCGTGTCGATGACCCCCGGCGCGACGGCGTTCACCCGGATCCCGTCGTCGACCCACCTCACGGCGAGGTTGCGGGTGAGCGCGACGAGGCCGGCCTTGGCCGACGCGTACCCGGGGACGATCGGCACCGCCCGGAACGCCGACATCGACACGAGGTTCACGAGGCTCGCTCCGCCCTCGGCGCCGCTCGCGGCGAGGAGGTCGTGGCAGGCGGTGGCCACCCGCATCGGCCCGGTCAGGTTCACGGCGAGCGCCGCCTCGAACCCCTCGGGGCTCCACTCGTCGGTGCCGCCGGCGAAGACCGCGCCGGCGTTGTTCACGAGCACGTCGAGCCGGTCGAGGTCGGCGGCGAGCGCGCGGGCGTCCGCATCGCTCGCGAGCGACAGCGGGCGGTAGGTGAAGGCACCCAGGTCGGTGTCGTACTCCCCGGCTGTCGGTCGGGTCCCGGTCACCGTCACCGCGGCCCCGGCACGTGCGAACGCGTCCGCGATCGCGTACCCGATGCCGCTCGTGCCGCCGGTGACGAGCACCGCAGCATCCGAGAAGTCGAAGGTGGTCGTGTTCATGGCACCTCGCGCAGCTTCGTGATCGCCCGCCGGAGCCATGCAGCCTCCCAGAAGTTTCCGCTGGCCGCGAGGAGCGCCTCGTGGGCCGCGATCGCGGTGGCCCGGGCCCCGGCGTGGGCGGGCTCGACCGTCAGCACGACGTCGGTGAGGTGGAGCGCCTCGACCGGTCGACCCGCGGCCACGTGGTCGGCCGCGAGCGCCACGAGCGCGTCGGCGCCGGCGGCGCGCACGAGGTCGACCGCGACGCCATGCGCCGGTGCCGGGTACAGCTCGGTGGTGGAGCGGTGGTGGAACCAGCCGGCGTAGTGCTCCCAGATCGCCCGGACGTTCCACCTGGTCTGGCCGT
>JBJTQX010000113.1:0-14811 GCA_046075855.1 Actinomycetes bacterium | reverse complement strand
GTCACGGCCGAGAAGGTTACGCCGCCGCCGTTCAGGCCTTCGCCGAGATCGCCGCCTCGAGGTCGGCGATGATGTCCGCGGCCGACTCGATCCCGACGGAGAGCCGCACGAGGCCGGGCGTGACGTGCGACGCAGCCTGCTCCTCGGCGGTGAGCTGCTGGTGCGTGGTGCTCGCCGGGTGGATGGCGAGGGTACGCACGTCGCCGACGTTCGCGAGGTGGCTCACGAGGCTGAGGTTGTTGATGAACGACCGACCGGCCTCGAGGCCGCCGGCCAGCTCGAAGGCCACGATCGCGCCGTTGCCGTTCGGGAGGTACTCAGCCGAGCGCGCGTGCCACGGGCTCGACGCGAGGCCGGGGTAGTGGACCTTCGTCACCTCGGGACGCGCCTCGAGCCACTCAGCCACAGCCTGCGCGTTCTGCGAGTGGCGCTCCATGCGCAGGCTCAGGGTCTCGAGGCCCTGGAGCATGAGGAAGGCGTTGAACGGCGCGATCGCGGCGCCGAGGTCGCGCATGTAGGTGAGGCGGGCCTTGAGGATGTAGCGGGCCGGCCACAGCGGCTCGGGCAGCCCCGAGAACGCGAGGCCGTGGTACGAGGGGTCGGGCTCGGTGAAGTTGGGGAACCGGCCGCTGCCCTCGAAGTCGAACTTCCCGCCGTCCACGATGATGCCGGCCACCGAGGTGCCGTGGCCGCCGATGAACTTCGTGGCCGAGTGGGTCACGATGTCGGCCCCGTGCGCGAGCGGGTTGCAGAGGTACGGCGAGGCGAGCGTGTTGTCGACGACGAGCGGGATGCCCGCGTCGTGCGCGACGCTGGAGATGCCGCCGAGGTCGAGGATGTCGCCCTTCGGGTTGCCGATGGTCTCGCCGTAGAACGCCCGCGTGTTCGGGCGGATGGCAGCGCTCCACGCGTCGAGGTCATCCGGGTCCTCGACGAAGGACACCTCGACGCCCATCTTCGGGAACGTGTAGTGGAGCTGGTTGTAGGTGCCGCCGTAGAGCGAGGCGGAGGACACGATGTGCCCACCGTTCTCAGCGAGGTTGAGCAGTGCGAGGGTCTGCGCGGCCTGGCCGGACGCGGTGGCGAGCGCACCGACGCCACCCTCGAGGTCGGCGACCCGGGCCTCGAAGGCCTCCTGGGTCGGGTTCATGATCCGCGTGTAGATGTTGCCGAGCTCGGCGAGGCCGAAGAGGTTGGCCGCGTGGTCGGTGTCCCGGAACACGTACGAGGTGGTCTGGTAGATCGGGACGGCCCGGGCCCCGGTGGTCGGGTCCGGTGCGGTGCCGGCGTGGATCTGACGGGTCTCGAAGCCCCAGTCGGCCATGGTGGTTCTCCTCGTGCACGGGTCGGGCGGGTCCGGGGACGGTAGGGGGGCGAAACCTGACCCGTCAAGTCGGATTTCGGGCCCGCCTCGCCCCGGGACGCCTACCGTGGCCGGCGGAGGTGGGCGGTGGATCGGTTCGAGGTCACGGCGATCGCCGAGGACGACGCGACCATCGCGCGCCACCTCGAGGACCTCAGCGTGCCGGCCCTCATGTGCTCGATGGTGCACATGGCTGGCGACCCGTCGGTGCTCGACGGCCTCCCGCGCCCGGTCGGCGTGTACCTCAACGAGGTGCAGGGCTTCATGGCCCCCGACGACCTCGCCGCGGTGCGGGCCCGTGCGCTCGAGGTGATCCGTGCCTACCGCGACGGGGGCTGCGTGGCCCCGCCGCCGCCGTCGGGCGCGACGGTGCACGCGCTCATGGAACTGCTCGTGGCCGGCGCGGTGCCCGAGGAGTACGTGCCGCTGCTCCTCGAGGAACTCGGGATCGATGGGTCGGACCCGCGCGCGGGCGCGTGGCCCGCGACCGTCGGACCGGAGGTGCGCGCCGAGCAGCACGTGGTGGTCATCGGGGCCGGGATGTCGGGGCTGCTCGCCGCGATCCGTCTCGAGGAGGCGGGCATCCCGTACACGGTGGTCGAGAAGAACCCGGACGTCGGCGGCACCTGGTTCGAGAACCGGTACCCGGGATGCCGGGTCGACGTGGGCAACCACTTCTACTGCTACTCGTTCGCGCCCAACCCGGACTGGACCGAGTTCTTCGCGCGCCAGCCTGAGCTGCAGCGCTACTTCGCGGCGTGCGCCGACGGGTTCGGCGTGCGCGACCGGATCCGGTTCGACACCGAGGTGACGCGGGCGGTCTGGCACGAGCCGAGCGCGCGCTGGCGGATCGAGGTGCGGGCGCGCGACGGCAGCACCGAGACGATCGACGCGACCGCGGTCATCAGCGCGGTCGGGCAGCTGAACCGCCCGAAGCTCCCGGACATCCCGGGGCGCGAGAGGTACGCGGGGCTCGCCATGCACTCGGCGCAGTGGGTGGACGGCACCGACCTCGCCGGGAAGCGGGTGGCGGTCGTCGGGACCGGGGCCAGCGCGTTCCAGATCGTGCCGACGATCGCGGCCGAGGTGGAGCACCTCGCGGTGTTCCAGCGGAGCGCGCCGTGGATGTTCCCGAACCCCTCGTACCACGACGCGACCGGTCCGGGCGTGGAGTGGGCCATGCGGCACCTCCCCGCCTACGGCCGTTGGTACCGGCTCCTCATCTTCTGGCCCGCATGCGATGGTGGGCTGCCGGCGATGCGCATCGACCCGGACTACCCGCACCAGGATCGCGCGGTGTCCGAGATCAACGACGCGGCGCGTGAGGTCTTCACCGCGTGGATCGCCGATCAGGTCGCGGACCGGCCGGACCTCCTCGACAAGGTCATCCCCGACCACGTCTGCCTCGGTACCCGCACCCTGCAGGACAACGGCGCGTGGCTGGCCGCGCTCACGCAGCCGAACGTCGATCTCGTCACGGAGACGATCGACCACATCGACGCCGACGCGATCGTCACCGCGGACGGCGTACGCCGTGAGGTCGAGGTCATCGTGTTCGCCACCGGGTTCCACGCGAACCGGTACCTCTGGCCGATGGAGATCGTGGGTCGCGGGGGCGCGGTGCTCGCCGAGCAGTGGGGGGACGAACCCACCGCGCTGCTCGGCATCACGGTGCCGAACTTCCCGAACCTGTTCTGCCTCTACGGACCGGGCACGAACCTCGCGAGCGGCGGCAGCCTCATCTTCCACTCGGAGTGTCAGGTGCGCTACGTGCTCGGCTGTCTCCGGCTCCTGCTCGAGCGGGGTGCCCGCTCGATCGAGTGCACCCGGTCCGCGCACGACGACTACAACGAGCGACTGCAGTCCGAGATGGCTCGGATGGTCTGGTCGCACCCGTCGATCCGGCACTCCTGGTACCGCAACGACGCGGGTCGGATCTTCATCCTCTCGCCGTGGCGGCTCGTGGACTACTGGTCCTGGACCCGCACGCCGGACCCTGCCGACTTCGTGCTCGCGTGAAGGACGGTGCCGGTACCGTGGCCGAGGTGGGGACGAAGGTGCAGCCCGGCCCGATCGCGACCCGTCGCACCGCGGGGATCGGTGTCGCCGCGGCCGTCGGCGTCTGGGCGGTCGCCGCTGCGGTCGATCCCACGCACGGTCCGATCCTGTGCCCGTTCCGGATCGCCACCGGACTCGACTGTCCGCTCTGCGGCGGGACGCGCGCGCTGCACGCGCTCGCCACGGGGCACCTGGGCCGCGCGCTGGACCACAACCTCCTCGTCGGGATCGCGGTGCCGATCCTGGTCGTGCTGCTGGCGGTGGTCGCGGTGGCGACCCTCCGGACTCAGCCCACCCGCGTGCCGCGTCCGACTCGTGCCGTGTGGATCGGGTGCGGGATCGCGGTGCTCGCGTTCTGGGTGCTGCGGAACCTGCCTGCCCTCGCGTGGCTCGGGAGCGGCTGATCTGCGGCTCAGGGCAGGGGGGCGACGGGCTGGCCGCTCAGCGTTCGGTAGGTGTACGCGAGGGTCACCGCGGTGAGCGGGTAGGTGACCACGAGGCCCACGATCATGAGCATGAGGCCCACGACGTTGATCGCCAGCAGCAGCAGGTAGAGCCCGAGCAACGGGCCGAACTCGGGTTTCGCCAGGTCGTACCCCCGTCGCAACGCCGCACCGATGCGTCGCTCGCGTCGATCGGCGATGAGCCACGGGGCGAACCCGAGCGCGGCACCGGCCACGAGGAACCCGACGAAGCACGCACCGAGCCCGAGCAGCGTGGCCACGGCGACCACGAGCATCACGGCGAGGAATGGCGCGAGGTACTCGAGGTCGAGCAACTGCTGCACGCTCGGTCGCCGGCCATCGGTGACGCGCAGCGCAGCGCGCATGAGCCCGAGCGAGGCGATGAGGCCGACGAGGTAGACCGCGAGGGCCGTGAGGATGCTGAGCGGGTCCTCGCTCGGGCGCCCCACCCACCACTGCAGCAGTCCCTGCGCCGCGAAGATGATGAACGCCATGATGACGAGCGGCTGCCAGTGGGTGATGGTCGCCCGGACGCCGTAGGCGAGCGCGGTGCTCACCCGGAATGCGGGTTCCTCGGACGGGCCGGGATCGGTCGGGGGTACGTCGGGCATGCGGGGGTCACGACCCGCGGCCGCACCCTGCGGGGCGTCGGCCGCGCCGGCCGCTACAGGGTGCGGATGATCGCCGCGTCGCCCTGACCGCCACCGCCGCAGAGCGCGGCGGCACCGGTCCCGCCGCCCCGGCGCCGGAGCTCGTTGATGAGCGTGAGCACGACCCGGGCCCCCGACATGCCGACCGGGTGGCCGAGCGCGATGGCGCCGCCGTTCACGTTCACGACCTCATCGCTGATGCCGAGGTCGGCCATGGAGGCCAGCCCCACCGCCGCGAACGCCTCGTTGAGCTCGAAGAGGTCGATGGCCGAGACCGGGAGGTTCGCACCGTCGAGCGCGCGCTTGATCGCTCGCGACGGCTGGGTGAGCAACGAGGGGTCGGGACCGGCCACCTGGCCGTAGCCCACCAGCTCGGCGATCGGGGTCACGCCGAGCTCCTCGGCCTTCGCGCGGCTCATGACCACGAGGGCCGCGCCGCCGTCGGAGATCTGCGAGGCGTTGCCCGCGGTGATCGTGCCGTCCTTGGTGAACGCGGGCCGCAGGCCACCGAGCGACTCGGCGGTGGTGCCGGGACGCACGCCCTCGTCGGTCTCGACGAGGATGGGGTCGCCCTTGCGCTGCGGGATGGACACCGGGGTGATCTCATCGGTGAAGCGCCCGTCCTTCTGCGCGGCCGCAGCGCGCTCGTGGCTCTTGGCCGCCATGTCGTCCTGCAGCTCGCGGGTGATGCTGCCCATGCTCTGGGTGTACTTCTCGGTGCCCTCACCCATGTGCACCGCGTCGAACGCGCACCACAGGCCGTCGTGGATGAGGGAGTCGACGAGCTGGCCGTTGCCCATGCGGTAGCCGGCCCGCGCCTTCGGCAGCAGGTAGGGCGCGTTCGTCATGGACTCCATGCCACCCGCGACCACGACCTCGGCGTCGCCCGCGTTGATCATCTGGTCGGCGAGGTAGATCGCGTTGATGCCCGAGAGGCAGACCTTGTTGATGGTGGTCGCAGGAACGCTCATCGGGATGCCCGCCTTCGACGCAGCTTGGCGGGCGGTGATCTGACCGGACCCGGCCTGGAGCACCTGGCCCATGATCACGTAGTCGACGTCCTCGGCCTTGACCCCGCCTCGAGCGAGCGCGGCCTCGATGGCGATGCCGCCGAGGTCGGCCGCGCTGAAGTCGGCGAGCGCGCCGGACAACTTGCCGATCGGCGTGCGGGCGGTGGAGACGATGACGGAACCGGCCATGGGACCCTCCGAGGTGGGGACGGGTGTGAGGCTGGCGAATCTAGCCCTGCCCCTCCCCGGGACGTCGGGCCGGGGCACGGTCGGGGCGGGTGGTCCGGATGCGGTGCGACCCGGTACCTTGCCCGGCCATGACGAGTCAGATCGACGCCATCCGTACCGCCATCCTCGAGGGCGCTCCGGGCGAGGACCTCGCCGCCCTCCCGCTCCCGGAGTCGACCCGGGCCGCGGTCGTGCTCGCCGAGGAGCAGGCGATGTTCGAGGGCATGGCGTCCGAGGACAAGGACCCCCGCCAGTCCGTCCACATCCAGGACGTCGCACTGCCCGAGCTCGCGCCCGACGAGGCCGTGATCGCGGTGATGGCGTCGGCCATCAACTTCAACACCGTGTGGACCTCGATCTTCGAGCCGCTCCCGACCTTCGGCTTCCTCAAGCGCCTGGGCAAGGAGAGCGCGTGGGGCGCGCGCCACGACCAGCCGTTCCACGTCATGGGCTCCGACGCATCGGGGGTGGTGCTGCGGGTCGGCTCGGCGGTGCGCAACTGGAAGCCGGGCGACCGGGTCACCGTGCACTGCAACCACGTGGACGATCAGGACCCGACGAGTCACGACGACTCGATGATGGCGCTCAACCAGCGCATCTGGGGGTTCGAGACGAACTACGGCGGTCTCGCCGACCTCTCGATCGTCAAGGCGAACCAGCTCATGCCGAAGCCGGAACACCTCACGTGGGAGGAGGCGGCGGTCAACGCGCTGTGCAACTCCACGTCGTACCGCATGATCGTGAGCCCGAACGGCGCGCAGATGACCCAGGGCCAGTCGGTGCTCATCTGGGGCGCGACCGGGGGTATCGGCGCCTACGCGACCCAGTACGTGCTGCACGGCGGGGGGACGCCGGTCGGTGTGGTGTCCTCGCCCGAGCGGGCCGCGCTGCTCAACGAGATGGGCTGCGAGGCGGTCATCGACCGTCGTGCCGAGGGCTACCGGTTCTGGTCGGACGAGCACACCCAGGACCCGAAGGAGTGGCTGCGGCTCGGCAAGAAGATCCGGGAACTCATCGGGCGCGACGTCGATATCGTGTTCGAGCACCCTGGTCGCTCGACCATGGGGGCCTCGGTGTTCGTGGCCCGCAAGGGCGGCATGATCATCACCTGCGCCGCGACGTCGGGCTTCAACATCGAGTACGACAACCGGTACCTCTGGATGAACCTCAAGACCCTCAAGGGCTGCCACTTCGCGAACTACCGCGAGGCGTACGAGGCCAACCGGCTCGTGTGCGAGGGCCGGATCCACCCGACGCTGTCCACCGTGCGCCCGCTCGAGGAGACCGCGGAGGCCGCGCTGCTCGTGCATCGCAACGAGGTCGAGGGCAAGGTCGCGGTGCTCGCGCTGGCGCCCGAGGAGGGCCTCGGTGTGGCGAACCCGGAGATGCGCGAACGTCTGCTCCCGCAGATCACCCTGTACCGCCGGTTCCACGGCTGACCGTCCCCGAGGAGGACCCGTGCCGCTCGTCGAGATCGACCACGTCGCCATCGCGGTGCGCGACCTCGAGGCCGCGATCGCCTACTACCGCGACACCTTCGGGGTCGAGGTGGAGCACCGCGAGGTCGTGGAGTCCGACGGCGTCGAGGAGGCGCTGCTCAAGGTCGCGGAGTCCTACATCCAGCTGCTCACGCCGACCCGGCCCGACTCGCCGGTGGCCAAGTCGCTCGAGACCCGCGGCGAGGGGCTCCACCACATCGGCTACCGGGTGGCCGACTGCGCCGCCGCGCTCGAGCAGGTGAAGGCGGAGGGCCACCGGGTCATCGACGAGGCGCCCCGACCGGGCAGCCGTGGCACCACGGTCGCCTTCGTGCACCCGAAGACCGCCTTCGGCACCCTCATCGAGCTGGTCCAGGAGTAACCCCTCCGGGGGGTCGCGGCGGCGGGTCGTCCCGGTAACCTCGGCGCCCATGGCCGCCCAGGAACCGACCCCGACCCACCCGATCGAGGAGCGCCTCGCCCAGCTCACCCAGCTGCGCGACGAGGCGCAGCACGCGGGCAGCCCCGCTGCGGTCGAGCGCCAGCACGCCCGCGGCAAGCTCACCGCGCGGGAGCGGATCGAGCGCCTGCTCGATCCGGACTCCTTCGTGGAGCTCGACATGTTCGCCCGCCACCGGGCCCACGGGTTCGGCATCGAGAACACCCGACCCCTCACCGACGGCGTCGTGACCGGCTGGGGAACGATCGACGGTCGCAAGGTGTTCGTCTTCTCGCAGGACTTCACGGTGTTCGGCGGCGCGCTCGGCGAGGTGTTCGCCGAGAAGATTCACAAGGTCATGGACCTCGCGGAGTCCGTGGGCGCGCCGATGATCGGTCTCAACGACGGCGCCGGCGCGCGCATCCAGGAGGGCGTGGTCTCGCTCGCCTCCTACGGGGGCATCTTCCACCGCAACGTGAAGGCCTCCGGGGTGATCCCGCAGATCTCGGTGATCATGGGCCCGTGCGCGGGCGGGGCGGTCTACTCGCCGGCGATGACCGACTTCATCTTCATGGTGAAGGGCACCTCGAACATGTTCATCAACGGTCCCGACGTGGTGAAGTCGGTGACCGGCGAGGAGGTCACCCAGGAGGAACTCGGCGGCGCCATGACGCACGCGTCGAAGTCGGGCGTGGCCAACATCGTGTGCGAGGACGAGGAGGCCTGCCTCGCGCAGGTGCGCTACCTCCTCTCGTTCCTGCCGTCGAACAACCTGGAGGACCCGCCGTTCTTCGAGCCCGAGGACGACCCGGAGCGCACCTGCGACAAGGTGCTCGGGCTCATCCCGGACGCACCGAACAAGCCGTACGACATGAAGAAGGTCATCGCGGACATCGTCGACGACGGTGACTTCTTCGAGGTGAACGCGCTCTGGGCCATGAACATCGTCTGCGGCTTCGCCCGGATCGGTGGTCAGGTGGTGGGCATCGTCGGCAACCAGCCGCAGGTGCTCGCGGGCTGCCTCGACATCGAGGCGTCGGAGAAGGCCGCGCGGTTCGTGCGCACCTGCGACGCGTTCAACATCCCGCTGGTCACCTTCGTGGACGTGCCCGGGTTCCTCCCCGGCACCGATCAGGAGTACGGCGGCATCATCCGTCATGGGGCGAAGTTGCTGTACGCGTACTGCGAGGCCACGGTGCCGCGGGTGCAGATCATCACCCGCAAGGGTTACGGCGGCGCGTACGTGGTCATGAACTCCAAGTCGATCGGTGCCGACCTGGCCTACGCGTGGCCGTCGGCCGAGATCGCGGTGATGGGCGCGCAGGGTGCGGTCAACATCATCTTCCGCAAGGAGATCGCGGAGGCCGGTGACACCGCGGCGACCCGACAGGCCGAGCTCATCGAGGAGTACACGGAGCGGTTCGCGAACCCGTACAACGCGGCGGAGCGCGGCTACGTCGATGACGTGATCGACCCCCGGGAGACCCGCCGGGTCCTCGTGCGCTCGCTCGAGATGCTGCGTACGAAGAAGGAGAGCCTGCCCCAGCGCAAGCACGGGAACGTGCCGCTGTGAGCCCGCGTCCGCTCGTCGGGATCGGGCCGGACGCGTCGGCCGAGGAGGTCGCGGCGGTGCTCGCGACCATCGCGGTGCTCGAGCAGGCCCGGGCTGGGGTCACCGAGGAGCCGGTCGAACCTGCGTCGCGGTGGGTTCGAGCCTCACGGCTCACCGCCCGGCGGGCCGGCATGCAGCGGGGTGAGTACCGCCTCTCCGGTCGCATGGGCCGCCGCGCCCGAGCCTGACGTGCCGGAGATCCGCCACCCCGAGGTGATGTCGGTCGGCACCGACGAGGTCGTCGTGACCTTCCACACCGAGGGCGACGAAACGGTCACCACCCGGGTCGGCGACCGCGAGGTCACCACGGTCGGGCCCCACCACCTCGCCCACGTCACCGGCCTCGCGCCGGGCACCGAGGTGACGGTGGAGGTCGAGGGCGCGCCCGCATCCGACGACCCGCACTTCCCGGCCACGGTGCGCACCCTCGTGCCGCCGCCCGGTCCGCTCCTCGTCCGGCTCGCGACCGTCAACGACGTGCACTTCGGCGAGACGGTCTGCGGCCGCATCCACACCGTGCCCGACGAGGAGCTCGGGGTGGCGATCCCGCGGCCCGACGAACCCCCGTACCCGCAGACCATGAACCGTGCGGCCATCGCGGAGATCGCGGCCTGGGACCCCGACGTCGTGCTCGTGAAGGGGGACCTCACCTGTGAGGGCACCGAGGCCGAGTACCTCGACTTCCTCGAGGCCTACGGCACGCTCGGCGACCGGATGCACCACGTGCGGGGAAACCACGATGCGATGGTCGACCCGACGATGGCGCTCAACGGTGCACCGTTCGCGGTCGAGCGCGACGGGGTGTCGTTCGTCATGCTCGACACCGTGCGGCCCGGTACCGAGTTCGGCCGCATCACCACCGAGCAGCTCGATTGGCTCGATGCGTACGCGACCTCGGTCAGCCACGCGGTGCTCGTGTTCGGACACCACAACATGTGGGACCTCGACGCGGCGGAGCGCAGCGCGTCGTACTTCGGGGTCGACTGCGACGACGCCGACGCGTTCGGTGCGGTGGTGCAGCGACGGGAGAACATCGTCGGCTACTTCGCGGGACACACCCACCGACACCGGGTGCGGCGTTCGGCGAAGGCCCGCAACGTGCCGTTCGTCGAGGTCGGCGCGACCAAGGACTACCCGGGCGTGTGGGCGGAGTACCGGATCCACGAGGGTGGCTTCACCCAGGTGTCGCACCGCATCGGGAGCCGGGCGGCCATGGACTGGACCGAGCGGACTCGCTTCCTCTACGCGGGCCTGTACCGGGAGTACTCCCTCGGCCCGCTCGAACACCGGTCGTTCACCGAGGTCTACTGACCCTCCGACTCGCCGGTGATCGCGTCGTAGGTCGCCGGTCGACGGGTGCCGAGGAACGGGAACAGCGCGAGCCAGTCCCGTCGCTGATCGAGGTCGAGGTCGGCGACGAGCACCGCAGGTTCGTCCCGCGGCGCCTGCACGAGCACCCGCCCGTACGGGTCGGAGATGAACGAGGATCCGTAGAAGGTGAGCGGACCCTCCGTGCCGATGCGGTTCACCGCGACCATGAACGTGCCGTTCATCGTGCCGTTGGCTCGGATGACCCGCTCCCAGAGCGGTTGCGTGTCGAAGGCCGGGTGGTCCGGCTCCGAGCCGATCGCGGTCGGGTAGACGAGCACCTCGGCGCCGGCGAGGGAGTAGATGCGCGCGAGTTCGGGGAACCACTGGTCCCAGCAGGTCGGGAACCCGAAGCGCGCGCCCGCCACCTCGACCACCGGGTACCCGGTGTCGCCCGGCGCGAACCAGCGGTCCTCGAAGTAGCCCTCGGTCACCGGCAGGTGCACCTTGCGCGTGCGGGCGAGGAGCGTGCCATCCGGTGCGACCGCGATGGCGGTGTTGAAGCCGAGCCCGCCCTCCGGGTCCGCCTCGTACAGCGACGCGTGTACGACCACACCGCACTCGGCCGCGAGCGCGGCGGCGAAGGTCGCGGTCGGGCCGCCCGGGAGCACCTCGGGCGGGGCGCCCCCGGATCCCGGCCCGGCCGGGTCGATCGCGAAGTAGGGGCTCAGCGTGAGCTCCTGCAGGCAGACCACCGACGCGCCGGCGTCGGCTGCCGCGCGGATGCCCTCGGTGAGCGCGGCTGCGTGCTCCTGCGGGTCGGGGTGCCAGCGGTGTTGCACCGCGCCGATCCGGAGCGGGCGGCGGCTCGGCGGGAGCACCCGGGCCGGGGAGTCCGGGATGCCGTCGGCGCTCAGCACGGGGATCGACCGGCTCACCTCCCTATCCTTGCCGACCGTGCAGGCACTGGAGGGGTTGCGGGTCGTCGAGCTGGCCACGGTCCTCGCCGGCCCCGCGTCGGCCAAGTACCTGGCGGACTTCGGCGCCGACGTGGTGAAGGTCGAGGCTCCGGCGGGGGATGGCACGCGTCGCATGGGCTGGTTGCCGCCGGATGGCGGCGATGCCTACATGTGGCAGACGGTCGGGCGCGGGAAGCGCAGCGTGGTGCTCGACCTCAAGTCGGAGGACGGGCTCGCGGCGGCCCGCACCCTCATCGACCGGGCCGACGTGCTCGTCGAGAACTTCCTGCCCGGCACGCTCGAACGACTGGGCCTCGATCCGGCCGAACTGCTCGCGCGCAATCCTGGGCTCGTCGTGCTGCGCGTGACGGGCTTCGGGCAGACCGGTCCGTACCGGTCTCAGCCCGGGTTCGCGTCGATCGCAGAGGCGATGAGCGGGTTCGCGGGCCTGAGCGGTGAGCCCGACGGCGCGCCGCTGCTGCCGCCGATCGCGCTCACCGACGAACTCACGGGCATCGTGGGCGCGTTCGCGGTGATGGTCGCGCTGCGCCACCGCGACCGTACGGGTACGGGCCAGGTGGTCGACGTGAACCTGCTCGAGTCGATCCTGCAGATCATGGGGCCGTTGCCTGCGGCCTACGCAGGTCTGGGCTACGAGCAACCGCGGCTCGGCGCGGGCATCCCCTACACGGTGCCGCGCGGGACCTACCGATGTTCGGACGGCGTGTGGATCGCGATCTCAGCCTCCGCCGAATCGGTGGCGGTGCGGGTGCTCGAACTGCTCGGCGTCGCGGCCGACCCCCGGTTCGCGACGTTCAACGACCGGGCCGAGCACCGGGAGGAACTCGACGGCCTCGTGCGCGACTGGTGCGCCGCGCGTTCGGCGGATGACGTGCTCGCCGCCTTCGCCGCGGCCGAGGCCGCCGCGGCGCGGGTGTACTCGATGGCCGACGTGGTTGCGGATCCGCACCTGCGCGAACGGGGTGCGCTCGTCGAGGTCGACGGGGTCCTCATGCCCGCGCCGGTGGCCCGGCTCGAGGCGACGCCGGGGGAGATCCGGGGGGCCGGCCGGGCCTTGGGCGCGGACACCGCGGCGGTGCTCGAGGCACTCGCCGCCGGGCCGGACTGGCCCGATCGTCCCCGCTGACCACAGCACCCACACGGGCCGTGCGGATCCACACCGGGACCATCCGGGCACACGGGTCGCTCGGCGGTCCACAGGGCCTGTGGAGATCGGCGGGTTCCCTGTGGATCGACTGGGGAAATCGCCCCCTCTCCCCGTGGATGGTGGGCGGGTGCTTGTGGACGACCTGTGGAGACGGGTGGAGCGGGACGCCCGCTCTGGGGCACCATGACGGTTCACCCGGACGGAGGAGCGGCGGTGGCCGAACTGGCGAACGACGAGATCGAAGCCCTCATCGCAGGCGCCACCGTGGCGTCGCGGTTCCGCGATTCGGTGCGGGCGCACCCGGACCGGCTCGCGCTCCGGTCCTGGGACGGCGACACCCCGGTGGACCTCACCTGGGCCGAGTACGCCGAGCGGGCGTGCCGACTGGCGGCGAGCCTCGGTCGGCTCGGCATCGCCCGGGGCGACCGGGTCGTGCTCATGATGCGCAACCGACCGGAGTTCCACGTGGCCGACATGGCCGTGCTGCTCTGCGGTGCGACCCCGATCTCCATCTACTTCTCGTCGGCCCCCGACCAGATCGCGTACCTCGCGAACCACTCGCGGGCCCGGGTCGCGATCGTCGAGCACGAGCACTTCCTCACCGAGGTCCTCTCGGTGCGCGGCGAGATCCCGACCCTCGAGCACGTCGCGGTCATCGACGAACCTGCGACGATCCCCGCGGACGTGCTCCGGTGGGCTGACCTGCTCACGGCCGACCCGGTCGACCTCGATGCCGCCGCTTCGATCGCGCAGCCGGACGATCTCGCGACGGTCATCTACACCTCGGGAACCACCGGACCGCCGAAGGGGGTCATGCTCGACCACCACGGGGTGCTCTGGACCGCGACGAGCCTCGTCGACCGGTTCGGCTTCGACGTCACCGGCATGCGGCTGGTCTCCTACCTCCCCATGGCTCACATCGCGGAGCGCATGACCTCGCACTACGCGGGCATCCTCCACGCCTACGAGGTGACGACCTGCCCGGATGCGGGTCGGATCGCGCAGTGGCTCACCAAGGCCCGACCCGAGATCTTCTTCGCGGTGCCCCGGGTCTGGGAGAAGGCGTACGCCACGGTCTCCTCGCTGGTGCACGCGGACCCGGCGCAGGGCGCCGCGTTCGACGCGGCCATCGACCTGGGCTGGGAGGTGAGCGAGTACCACGCGCGCGGCGAGGAGCCGCCCGCCGATCTCGCGGCGCGCCACGCCGAGGTGGATGCGACCGTGCTCGCGCCGTGGCGCGGGATCCTCGGGCTCGACGCGTGCCGGGTCGCGATCAGCGGCGCCGCGCCCATCCCGTTCGAGATCCTCAGGTTCTTCCGGGGACTCGGCATCCCGCTGTCCGAGATCTACGGGCTGTCCGAGACGTACGGGCCGATGACCTGGACCCCGTTCCGGGTGAAGGTCGGCACGGTCGGTCCGGCGATCCCGGCCACCGAGGTGCGCCTCGGCGACGACGGTGAGGTGCTGTGCCGCGGGGGCAACATCTTCCGCGGGTACCTCGACGATCCGGAGCGCACCGCCGAGGTGATGAGCGGGGAGTGGTTCCACACGGGCGACATCGGCGTGCTCGACGAGGACGGCTACCTGCGCATCGTCGACCGCAAGAAGGAGCTCATCATCACGGCGGGCGGCAAGAACATCTCGCCGGCCAACATCGAGGCTGCACTCAAGGCCTCGCCGCTCGTCGGGCAGGCCTGCGTGATCGGCGATGCCCGGCCCTACCTCACCGCGCTGCTGGTGCTGGATCCTGAGGTCGCTCCGGTGTGGGCGGCCGGGCACGGCATCGCCGAGGCGGACCTCGCGGGGCTCGCGGCGAACCCGGAGGTGCTCGCCGCGGTCCAGGCGGACGTGGATGCGGTGAACGCCCGCTTCTCGCAGGTCGAGGGGATCAAGCGGTTCCGGCTGCTCAGCGACGAGTGGATGCCGGACTCCGAGGAGCTCACCCCGACCATGAAGCTGAAGCGGCGGGGGATCAACTCGCGCTACGCCGCGGAGATCGAGGCGCTCTACTCCTGATCGGCGCGGTCGGCGATCAGTCGACCTGCGCGACGACCACGTGGTCGCGGCCCTGGCC
>JBJTQX010000112.1:0-20132 GCA_046075855.1 Actinomycetes bacterium | reverse complement strand
CTTCGTCGGCCGCTCGATGGTCAACAACGTCGCGCTCGCCCGCGAGATGGGTCTGCTCGACCTGCCGGTGAACCGGATCATCGACCTCGAGGAGGTCGAGCGGTACGCACCGGGGGACGTCTGCATCATCTGCACCGGGTCGCAGGGTGAGCCGATGGCCGCGCTCTCACTCATGGCCGCCCACGAGCACAAGTGGGTCCACATCGGCGACGATGACGTGGTCGTGATCTCGGCCCACGCGATCCCGGGCAACGAGTCGAACGTCTCGCGCATCATCGACTCCCTCTACCGGGCCGGGGCCGAGGTGGTCCACGGCGGCAACGACCACGTGCACGTGTCGGGTCACGCGTCCCAGGAGGAGCTGAAGTTCATGCTCAACCTCGTGCAGCCCGAGTGGTTCGTGCCGGTGCACGGCGAGTACCGGCACATGGTCAACCACGCGATGCTCGCCGAGCAGTCCGGCGTGGCGGCCGAGCGGGTCATCATCTGCGAGGACGGTGACGCCCTCACGCTCGACGACACGGGTCTGTCGGTCGAACGCGAAGCGGTGCCCGCGGGGTACGTGTACGTCGACGGCATCGTCGGCGACATCGGCCACGGCGTCCTGCGCGACCGTCGCAACCTCGCCGAGGAGGGCTTCGTCGCGGTGATCGTCACGATCGACAAGCACACCGGCGAGATCGTCACCGGGCCCGAGATCGTCACCCGGGGCTGGGTCCACGGCGAGGAGGCCGAGGCCCTGCTCGAGGAGGCGGCCGCCGCGGTGCGGGCCTCCATCGAGGACGCCACCCGTGAGGGGGCCACCGACTTCGACACCATCCGGCGCCACACCCGCCGGGCCGCCGGCCGCTTCATCGCCGACCGGACCCGACGCCGACCAGCCGTGATCCCGGTGGTCATGGAGGTCTGAACCCCTCCGGCCCGCTGATCCTGGGGCGGGTGAGGACGGGCGGGATGGGGCGCAAGGTCCCCATGTTGCCCGTGTGGTTGGTGTTAGCGTCGCCTCCGATGGCTGCCACGAAGACGTCCCGCGCCCGCAAGCCCGCTCGCAAGCCGGCTCGCAAGTCCACCGCCCGGCGTTCCACGGCCCGCAGGTCCGGGTCCCGGAAGCCCGCGGCCCGTCGGACCGGCCGCCCCCGCTCGGCCCCCCGGCGCACGACCCCGTCCCGGGCTCGGGTCGCCTGGACCGAGCAACTCGGGGGCCACGCGGCCGACGCACTCGCCATCGGCCTCGCCGCGGTCGCCGTCCTCACGGGCCTCGCACTCGCCACCGACCTCGCCGGCCCGTTCGGCTCGGCCTGCCAGTCGGTCATCACGCTGCTGGCCGGGCGCGGCGCGTTCCTCGTCCCGGCGGTCTGCGTGGCCGTCGCGGTGCACCTGCTGCGCCAGCGCCACGCGCACGCGGCCGACGGATCCGCCGAGGAGCGACCGGTCCACCTGCTGCGCATCGGGGTCGGCCTGGCGTTGCTCGTGGCCGGGCTCCTCGGCCTGCTCGCCCTCGGCGACCCGGTCGTCGACACCTCAGCCGAAGCGCTGCGCGCCAACGGCGGTCTCCTCGGCGCGTTCGTGGCGACGCCGTTGCACGCGGTGCTCGGCACCGTCGGCGCCGCGGTGGTCCTCGTCGCGCTCGTCGCACTCGGCGCCCTCGTCGCGACGGGGACCTCGCTCGCCCGGGTCATTGCGCTGGTCACGGCCGGATGGCGCGCCTTCGCCGGTCACGCGAACCGGTTCCTCGAACTCGACGGCGGGGACGAGGAGCCCGAGGTCGAGCCGGACCCCGAACCGGCGCCGAAGCCGGCCCGGACCCGTCGGGCCACGGTCGAGACGATGGAACCGGTCACCCCCGAGGTCGTCGAACCCGAACCGGAGCCCGAGCCGGCGCCGATCGAGGCCCATGAGCAGTCCGGGGCGGACGCGGATGAGCCCGAGGTCGTGGTGCCCGACCTCGTCGAGGACGAGGAGGCCGAGCCCGCGATTGCGGTGAGCGCTCCGGCCCACACCGACTGGGTGCTGCCGTCGGTGGACCTCCTGCGGCGTTCGCAGCACAAGGAGATGGACACCCGCGCCATCGAGGCGAGTGGTGGCGTACTCGAGCAGACGCTCAAGGACTTCGGGGTGGATGCCCAACTCGTCGGCATGACCGTGGGCCCGACCGTGACCCGGTACGAACTGGAGCTCGCGGCCGGCGTCAAGGTCAACAAGGTCACCGGACTGAGCCACGACATCGCCTACGCGATGGCGAGCCCGGACGTTCGCATCCTCGCCCCGATCCCCGGTCGTTCGGCCATCGGGGTCGAGGTCCCGAACAAGCAGCGTCAACTCATCACCCTCGGCGACATCCTCACCTCCGAGGAGGCGGCGCGGGCCACCCACCCGCTCGAGGTCGGCCTGGGCCGCGACATCGCGGGCAAGTCAATGATGCTCAACCTCGCGACGATGCCGCACCTGCTCATCGCCGGCGCCACCGGCGCCGGCAAGTCCTCGTGCATCAACTCGATCATCACCTCGATCCTCGTGCGGGCGACCCCCGACGAGGTGCGCCTCATCCTCGTCGACCCGAAGCGGGTCGAACTCGGGCAGTACAACGGCCTGCCGCACCTGCTCACCGAGGTGGTGGCCAACCCGAAGAAGGCCGCGAACGCGCTCGAGTGGTGCGTGCGTGAGATGGACATGCGCTACGACCTCCTCGCCGAGGTCGGCGTGCGCGACATCACCGGGTACAACGCGAAGTTCGACCGGGGCGAGCTGCCGACCGCCGAGAACCCCGACCCCTACGGCGGGCGCAACTACGAGCGGCTGCCGTTCATCCTCATCGTCGTCGACGAGCTCAACGACCTCATGATGGTCGCGGCCCGCGACGTCGAGAACAGCATCTGCCGCATCGCCCAGATGGCCCGGGCCGTGGGCATCCACCTCATCATCGCCACCCAGCGACCCTCGGTCGACGTCATCACCGGCGTCATCAAGGCCAACGTGCCGAGCCGCCTCGCGTTCAGCGTGTCGAGCATCGCCGACTCGCGGGTCATCCTCGACCAGGCCGGGGCCGAGAAGCTCATCGGTCACGGCGACATGCTCGCCTCGCCCGCCTCGGGCAAGCCCTCGCGGGTGCAGGGTTCGTGGGTGGAGGAGGACTGCGTGCGCACGGTCGTCGCGCACTGGAAGCGCCAGGTCACCGAGCTCCGCTACGTCGAGGGCGTGCAGGGCTCGGATGAGGCCACGGGCGGGGGAGGCGGCTTCGACGACGACGAGGACGACGACCTGCTCGTGCAGGCGATGGAACTCGTCGTGCGCAGCGGCCTGGGGAGCACCTCGATGCTCCAGCGCAAGCTCCGGGTCGGATTCGCCCGGGCCGGCCGCCTCATGGACCTCCTCGAGCGCAAGGGCGTGGTCGGGCCGAGCGAGGGCTCCAAGGCCCGGGCCGTGCTCATGACCGTCGAGGAGTTCGAGGAGTCCCAGGGTCGCACCTGACCCGTGGTCGCGGGCCGGGAGATCCGGCTCGATCCGGGTGTAACCCCGTGGGGTCGGCGGTGGTCCAAACCCCACTTCCCCAGATCGGGGTGAACCGGAGGTACCACATGTACACGCTCGCCGTCATCGCGATGCTCGCGCTCGCGACCGTCAAGCTCGTCGACTTCCTCTGCGACACCGTTCCCGGCCTCGCCAACCTGCGGTCGATCCTCACCTTCGTGTGTGCGATCGGTGCGGCGCTGGCCCTCGACTACTCGATGTTCTCCGCGTGGGGCGTCGAGATCTCGAACGCCACCATGGCCAAGGTCATGACCGGGCTCTGCATCGCCGGTACCACCGTGATGTGGCGTGCGGTGTTCTCCTACCTCACCCACGACCGTGCGACCCGCGACGAGTCGCTCGGTGAGCACACGCCGCTTCGGCGGGCCGCGTAGCCGCCAACGACGCCGGCTACGACGCGAAGGTCGGGGCGCCCCCTCCGGGGGGCGCCCCGCTCGCGTCCGGACCCGGGGCGCGCGAACCGGACCACCGGGGCACGCGCCGCCGCGTCGGTAGGATGCGCGCCATGGCTCCGAGGTACTTCGTCGAGACGCTCGGTTGCCCCAAGAACGCGGTCGACTCCGACAAGGTCGTGGCCTCGCTCCTGGCCGACGGCTACGAGGCGAGCGAGGACCCCGAGGGTGCCGACCTCCTCGTGGTGAACACCTGCGCCTTCATCGAGGCGGCCCGGCAGGAGTCGATCGACACGGTGCTGGCCCTCGCCGATCGCCGGCGCGACGGTGCCCGGTTGGTGGTCACCGGCTGCATGGCCGAGCGCTACGGCGACGAACTCGCCGCCGCGCTGCCCGAGGTCGACGCGGTGGTCGGGTTCGCAGGTGAGGGTGATCTCGGCGCCGCCCTCCTCGGCCGGCCCGCCGGGGTGCGCGACCTGCTCGACCTGCCCCGGCCCGCACCGCGCGCGCCCTGGGCGTACCTCAAGCTCGCCGAGGGCTGCGACCGGGCCTGTGCCTTCTGCGCCATCCCGTCGTTCCGCGGTCCCCAGCGGTCCCGGAGCCCCGAGTCCATCCTCGACGAGGCCCGCGCGCTCGTCGGCGGCGGCGTGGCCGAGCTCGTGCTCGTCGCGCAGGACCTCGCGTCATACGGCCGCGACGTCGGGGAGCCGGGCGCGCTCGCGCCGTTGCTGCGCGACCTCGACCGGCTCGCCGACGACGGCCTCGCCCGCGTGCGGCTCCTCTACCTGTACCCGTCGGAGGTGCGCGACCCGCTCGTCGCCACGATGCTCGAGCTCGGCACCGTCGTGCCGTACTTCGACCTCTCGCTGCAGCACGCGTCGCGGATCCTGCTGCGCCGGATGAAGCGCTGGGGCGACGGCGACCGTTTCCGCGCGTCCATCGATGCCATCCGCTCGGCCGAGCCGGAGGCCGCGTTCCGGTCCTCGTTCATCGTGGGGTTCCCGGGGGAGACCGAGTCCGACCACGTCGCGCTCCTCGGCTTCCTCGAGGCCGCCGCCCTCGACTGGGCCGGGCTGTTCGCGTTCTCCCCGGAGGACGGCACTGCGGCGGCCGACCTCGACGGCACGGTCGACGACGGCACGATCGCCGAGCGGCTGCGCGAGTGCTCGGCCGTGCAGGACCCCATCACCGCGGCGGCCCGCGACGCGCTCGTCGGGCGAGAGGTCGAGGTGCTCGTCGACGCCACCGAGGGCGGCGACGCCATCGGCCGCACGCACCGCGAGGCGCCCGAGATCGACGGCACGATCCGCGTCACGGATGCCTTCGCCCGACCCGGCGCGCTCGTCACCGCCCGCGTCGTCGACGCCATCGGTCCCGACCTCGTGGCCGACGCGGTGCGGGCCGGGGTCGCCCCGTGAGCGCGCCCACGCCGGCCGAGCGGCTGCGCCGGTTCGGCCCGGGGGCCATCCGCACCCCGGCCAACCTCGTCACCGTCGGTCGTCTCGTCGCGGCGGGACCCGCGCTCCTGCTGATCCTGCGCGTCGGCTCCTCGTGGTGGACGGTCGCGGTCTGGTTCGTCCTCAGCGTGACCGACGGCCTCGACGGCTGGTTGGCCCGTCGCGACGGTTCGACCCGGGCCGGCGCGTTCCTCGATCCACTCGCCGACAAGTTCCTCGCCATCGGGGGCTTCACCGCGCTCGCGCTGCGCGGCGACGTCGCCTGGCTCCCGGTGGTCATCATGGCCGGGCGCGAGGCGGTCATCTCCCTCTACCGGTCCTACGAGGGGCGACGCGGCGTCTCGTTGCCGGCCCGCCAGCTCGGCAAGTGGAAGACGTTCATCCAGATGAGCGCCATCGGCTTCGTGCTCCTGCCGCTCACCGCGGGCCTCGGCTGGCTGCAGCTCACGGTCACCTGGGCCGCGGTGGCCCTCACCGTCGTGTCGGCGGTGGACATCGTCGTGGCGGCGCGCCGCCGGAACCCGGAGGTCCCCCGGTGAGGTGCGACGTGCTCGCCGTCGGCACCGAGCTGCTGCTCGGCCAGATCGTCGACACCAACTCCTCGTGGATCGGCGAGCAGCTCGCGGCCGCGGGCATCGACACCTACGAGCACCGCAAGGTGGGCGACAACCTCGGCCGCGTCGTGGGCTGCATCCGGTCGATGCTCGAGGTCGCCGATGCGCTCGTCATCTGCGGGGGCCTCGGCCCGACCCCCGACGACCTCACCCGCGAGGCCATCGCCGAGGTCATGGGCGTACCGCTCGAGCGGCACGAGGATCTCGTCGAGTGGATCGCCGGCCTCTTCGGGAGCCGCGGTCGCGCCATGCCGAGCAACAACCTGCGCCAGGCCGATGTGCCGGCGGGGGGCGGGGTCATCCCCAACCCGATCGGCACCGCGCCCGGGTTGCGCTGCGAGGTCGGTGGTCGGGTCGTCTACGCGGTGCCCGGCGTGCCCTACGAGATGCGGCGCATGGTGACCGAGCACGTGCTGCCCGACCTGCTCGAGCGGTCGGGGGAGCGCGCGGTGATCGTGAACCGATCGCTCAAGACCTGGGGCGCCTCCGAGTCCGGCCTCGCCGAGATGATCGCCGAGCAGGTCGAGGAGCAGACCAACCCATCCATCGCGTTCCTCGCGCGCGGCATCGAGGGCATCGTCGTTCGCCTCACCGCGAAGGCCGCCACGGTCGAGGCGGCCGAGGCACTGCTCGCGCCCGAGGAGGCGCGCCTGCGCGCCACGCTCGGCGACCTCATCTTCGGGATCGACGACGAGACGATGGAGCACGCCGTCCTCGACCGGCTGCGCGCCCGGGGCTGGACCCTCGGCGTCGCCGAGTCGCTCACCGGCGGGCTCATCGGCTCGCGCCTCGCCAACGTGCCCGGCGCGAGCCGCACCTTCCGCGGCACGGTCGGCTCGTACGCGACCGAGGTGAAGCGGTCCGTGCTCGGCGTCACCGCCGAGCACGTCGTGAGCGAGGAGTGCGCGCGCCAGATGGCCGAGGCCGCCCGCGACGTGCTCGGGGCCGACGTCGGCATCGCAGTCACCGGCGTGGCCGGGCCCGAGGAGCAGGACCACCAGCCCGTCGGCACCGTCTGGTTCGGCCTCGCCGTGCCCGGGCACCCGACCGAGGCCGTGAGCACCCGGCTGCCCGGCGACCGCGAGCAGATCCGGCAGTTCTCCACGATCTCACTGCTCAACCTCCTGCGGCTCCGGCTCGACGCGGGGTGAGCGAGTCGCTGCGGCGCGCCTTCGTCGGGGTCGTGCCGCCCCCCGGCGTGCTCGACACCATCGAGGCCCTCGTGCCGCGCGAGCGCACGGGTCGCGACGCCCGCCGGTTCCGCTGGACGGTGCGGGCGCGCTGGCACGTCACCGTCGAGTTCCTCGGCCGGATCGACGACGCCGCCGCGCTCACCGCCGAGCTGCGCGACCGCGTCGCGCAGCTCCCGCCCTTCGGCCTGCGCCTGCGCGGGGCCGGCGCCTTCCCCGAGCCGAAGCGGGCCGAGGTGTTCTGGCTCGGGGTCGACGATCCCGACGGTGGGCTCGCCGCCGCGCACGCCGCGGTGGTCGAGGTCGCCCGCGACCACGGTGTGCGCCTCCAGCCCGTGCCGTTCCGGCCGCACCTCACGCTCGCCTACCTCGATCGCCGCACCGACCTGCGGCCCGAGGTCGCGGCGCTCGACGGCGTCGCGGTGGGGGAGGCCTGGACGGTCGGGGCGCTCGCCTGGTTCGACTCCGACCCGTCCCGGCGGTCCACCCCGGACGGTCCGTACCACCTCGTCGCCCCGCTCCCGCTCGGGGGCTGAGGGCCACCCGGCGGCGCCGGTCGGGGAGCGCGGGCGGAAATGCTTGACCCGAACGGGTGTTCGGTCTACGGTGCCGCCCACGAGAACAACACCGGTGGGATTCACCACCGGCCCGGCCCGGGGAGACCCGGTCCGGGGCCCCGCCCCACCGGCGGGGCTGTCACACCCCCGCCGTACCTTCCGGCCCGGCACTTCCCCCGACCCACCAGACGACAGCGGCGAACCGCAGCGACGAGGAGGACCCCGATGGAGCGAGACAAGGCACTGGAGATGGCGCTCGGCCAGATCGAGAAGCAGTTCGGCAAGGGCTCGATCATGCGACTGGGCGAGCAGAGCCACGTCGGGATCGAGGCCGTCTCGACCGGCGCCCTCTCCCTCGACCTCGCCCTCGGCATCGGGGGTCTGCCCCGCGGCCGGGTCGTCGAGATCTACGGCCCGGAGTCCTCCGGCAAGTCGACGCTCGCCATGCACGTCGTGGCCGAGGCCCAGCGCAACGGCGGCACCTGCGCCTACATCGACGCCGAGCACGCCATGGACCCGGTGTACGCGCAGGCCATCGGCGTGAACGTCGACGACCTGCTCATCTCCCAGCCCGACACGGGGGAGCAGGCGCTCGAGATCGCCGACATGCTCATCCGATCGGGTGCGCTCGACGTGCTCGTCATCGACTCGGTGGCCGCCCTCGTGCCCCGCGCCGAGATCGAGGGCGAGATGGGCGACAACCACGTCGGCCTGCAGGCCCGCCTCATGAGCCAGGCGCTGCGCAAGCTCACCGGCAACCTCAACAAGTCCCGCACGATCTGCGTCTTCATCAACCAGCTGCGGGAGAAGATCGGCGTGATGTTCGGGTCCCCCGAGACCACGCCGGGCGGCCGGGCGCTGAAGTTCTACTCCTCGGTCCGCCTCGACATCCGCCGCATCGAGGCCATCAAGGACGGCACCGAGGTCGTGGGCAACCGCACCCGCGTCAAGGTCGTGAAGAACAAGGTCGCCCCACCCTTCCGGCAGGCCGAGTTCGACATCATGTACGGCCGCGGCATCAGCCGTGAGGGCTCCCTCCTCGACGTGGGTGTCGACCTCGGCATCATCAAGAAGTCGGGGGCCTGGTTCACCTACGAGGGTGAGCAGCTCGGCCAGGGTCGGGAGAACGTGAAGAACTTCCTCTCCGAGAACCTCGACCTCATGGTGGAGATCTCCGAGAAGGTGCGCATCGCCTCGGGCGTGGACCAGGCGGCCGAGGCGGCCGTCGACCTCGCCGACGAGGAGGAGGTCGACATCGACGGCTGATCCGTTCGGATCACCCGTTGCGAGTCGTCGGTCGGCCCGGCCCCGGAGCACCCGGGGCCGGGCCGCTCCGCGTGTGCGGACGGTTCAGAGCATCCCGCGCAGGATCGCCGCGAACCCCGCCACCATCGCGAGCGTCAGCACCGCACGACGCAGGTACTCTCGGCGCACCCGCGGCGCGATGAGGTGGGAGAGCGCGAAGCCCGCGCCAACCGCCGGCAGCATGGCCAGTGCGAACACGATCTGGTGGCGGGTGAGCTCGCCGCCGATCGCCAGGCCCGTCGCCGACATGAGGCTCCCCACCACGAATGCCACCGCGAGGGTCGCCCGTAGGCGTTCCCCCGCGTGGTGCTGGTAGAGCACCGCGAGCGGCGGACCATCCACCGCCGCGGTCGTGCCCATGACCCCGGCCGCGAAGCCCGCGAGGCTCGCCTCGCCGCGGGTGATCTCAGCCGGCGCCCTGAGTGACAGCACGGCGACGCCCACCACGATCGCTGCGCCGACCGCCACGAGCAGGGTCGACTGCGATACGAGGCCGAGGATCACCACCCCGAGGATCGTGCCCGGCACCCGCAGTGCGATCACCCAGCGCAGGCCCTCGTGGTCGATGGCGTGGCGTTCGCGCCACGCGATCGAGGCCGAGAGCGGGATGCCCACGAGCACGAACGCACCGGGCACCGCCGCCGGGTCGATGATGGCCACGAGGGGCACCGCGAGCAGGTTGAGCCCGAGCCCGACCACGCCCTGGGCACAGGCTCCGAAGGTCACGAGTGCGAGGCACGCGGCCCACTCCCACGGGCTCAGGTGCATCGTGGTCGTCCGCGGTGCCGCACGGTGGGCGATCGTAGGGGAGCCGTAGACTCGCGCCCCGTGACCGACGGGCCCCGGCGCTTCCTCATCCGCACCTTCGGGTGCCAGATGAACGAGCACGACTCCGAGCGCATCGCGGGCCTGCTCGCCGCCGACGGCATGGAGCCCACCGACGACCTCGAGGTCGCCGACGTCGTCGTGCTCAACACCTGCTGCATCCGCGAGAACGCCGACAACCGGCTCTACGGCACCCTCGGCCACCTGAAGTCGCTCAAGGCGCGCCGGCCCGACCTGCAGATCGCGGTGGGGGGCTGCCTCGCCCAGAAGGACCGAGACGAGGTCGTGGCCCGGGCCGGCCACGTCGACGTGGTCTTCGGCACCCACAACCTCGCCAACGCGCCGGCCCTGCTCGCCGAGTCGCGTCGCACCGGCGAACCCCTCGTCGAGATCCTCGAGGAGCACGAGGCCTACCCCTCCGCGCTGCCCGCCCGCCGCGAGGTCGACCACGCGGCCTGGGTCACCATCCAGATCGGCTGCGACAACTCGTGCGCCTTCTGCATCGTGCCGAGTGTGCGGGGCCGCGAGGTGAGCCGACGCATGGGCGACATCGTCCACGAGGTCGAGTCGCTCGCGGCCGACGGCGTGAGCGAGATCACCCTGCTCGGCCAGAACGTCAACTCCTACGGGCGCGACCTCGGCGCCGCGCAGTACTCGCCGCAGTTCGCGGACCTCCTGCGCGCCGTCGATGCGGTCGAGGGCATCCGGCGGGTCCGCTACACCTCGCCGCACCCCAAGGACCTGCGCCCCGAGACCATCGCCGCGATGGCCGAGTGCGCGTCGGTCTGCGAGCACCTCCACCTGCCCCTGCAGGCCGGCTCCGACCGCACGCTGGCCCGCATGCACCGCGGCTACACCGCCGAGCGCTACCTCGAACGCCTCGCCGCGGCCCGGGCTGGCATCCCCGACCTCGCGGTGACCACCGACATCATCGTGGGCTTCCCAGGCGAGACCGACGAGGACTTCGAACGCACGCTCGAGGTGGTCGCCGAGGCCGACTACGACGCGGCGTACACCTTCATCTTCTCGCCCCGTCCCGGCACCGAGGCCGCCGAGATGGTCGAGGACTTCGTGGCCCCCGAGGTCGCGGCCGAGCGCATGGGCCGGCTCACCGAGGTCGTCGAGGCCTCCGCGCTGCGGCGCCACGAGGCCCGGGCCGGGCTCGTCGAGGAGGTGCTCGTCGAGGGTCCGTCGAAGCGCGATCCCGACGTGGTCGCGGCGCGCACCCGGCAGTCCAAGCTCGTGCACTTCGCCGCCCCCGAGGGCATCACGCTCGCGCCCGGTACCTTCGCCGAGGCCCGCATCACCCGGGGCGCGCCGCACTGGCTGCAGGGCGAGTTCCTGCGCGTCACCGAGCCGGCCCGGCGTCGGCGCGTGCGCATCCCGGTCGCCGCCGGGTGAGCGGACCGACGCCCTCGGGCGCGGTCGAGCACCTCGCGCTCGTCGCCCCCACCGCGTCCGGCAAGTCCGACCTCGCGCTCCTCGCCGCCCGCGAGCTCGGCGACGTCGAGATCGTCTCCGTCGACTCGATGCAGGTCTACCGGGGCATGGACGTCGGCACCGCCAAGGTCGACGCAGCGGTCCGGGCCGAGATCCCGCACCACCTCGTCGACGTCATCGACCCGTGGGACGACTGGTCGGTGCAGCGCTTCCAGGCCGAGGCCCGCGCCGCGGTGGCGGCCATCGAGTCCCGCGGACACCGGGCCCTGCTCGTCGGCGGCACCGGGCTCTACGTGCAGGCGGTGCTCGACGACCTCCGGTTCCCGGGCGAGGACCTCGCCCTGCGGGCCGAACTCGAGGCCCGCACCGCCGAACCCGGCGGCGTCGCCGCGGCCTACGCGCGCCTCGAGGCGCTCGATCCGCTCGCCGCCTCGCGCATCGACCCGCACAACGTGCGGCGCATCGTGCGGGCCCTCGAGGTCATCGAGCGCACCGGCGAACCGTTCTCCTCGTTCGGGCCCGGCCTCGACCGCTACGGACCCACCGCCTTCCCGGTGCGCATCGCCGGGCTCTGGTTGCCCCGCGACGTCACGAACGCCCGCATCGCCGCCCGCTTCGCGTCGATGCGCGCCGCGGGCCTCGTCGCCGAGGTCGAGCGGCTGCGGGCCGAACCGCGCGGCTGGTCCCGCACGGCCCGCCAGGCCATCGGGTACAAGGAGCTCGAGGACGCCCTCGACGCGCCCGCACCGGAGCGCGACGCGGCGCTCGCCGAGGCCTTCGAAACCGCGGTGCGCCGTACCCGGTCCTTCGCCCGGCGTCAGCGCATGTGGTTCCGGCGCGACCCCCGGATCACCTGGTTCGCCGCCCCGAGCGAAATCTCCGACGTGGCGCCCGCGTTGCTGGCATGGTGGGGGGCGACATGACGGTCACGGTCCACCACCTCCACGCCACCGAGAACACCTTCCTCGTCGTCGACGTGCGCGGCGACGACGCCCTCGCCACGGCGCTCGCGGCGCGGGCGACCGACCTCTGCGCCGACCCGGTGGTGGGTCCGGCCGACGGGCTCATCCTCCTCGGCGCCCCGGCCGCTGGTTCGGACGCGGACTGCACGATGCGCCTCGTGAACGCGGATGGCACCGACGCCGAGATGAGCGGCAACGGCATCCGCACCCTCGCCCACGTCGCGCACGGCCTCGGCCTCGGCGACGGTCGGCGGCTCGCCGTGGACACCGCGGCGGGTCGCCGCACCCTCGACCTCGCGGTCGACGCCGCCGGCACGCTCGTGGCGGCCACCGTCGACATGGGCGCGGTGATCGACGACGCCGCGGCCATCCCGACGACTGCGGACGCGACGACGGGCATCACGGCCGAGGTGGACGGGGTGACCTACGCGGGCGACGCCGTGGGCATGGGCAACCCGCACTGGGTCCTCGTGGTCGAGGATCCCGCGACGGCCCGCCTCGCCGAGCACGGTCCGGCGCTCGAGCACGACCCGCGGTTCCCGAACCGCACGAACGTCGAGTTCATCGCGCCCACTCCCGGCGAGCCCGACGCCATCACGATGCGGGTCTGGGAGCGCGGGGTGGGGGAGACCCGGTCCTGCGGCACCGGGGCCTGCGCGGCCGCCGCCGTCGCCTACCGCCGCGGCCTCGTGGGGACCCGCGTCACCGTGCACGTGCCGGGCGGTGACCTCACGGTGGAGCTCGGTCCGACCGTGCGGCTCACCGGACCGGTGGTCGAGACCGCGACCCACCCGCTCGAGGTCGCGTGACCCGGCAGCACGAGGGGCGGCAACGGCGCCGGCTCACCGCCACCGAGGTCGACGTCGAGCGGGTCCGCCAACGGGCCCTCCTCGTCGGCACCGGCACGGGTACCCGCGACGTCGAGGAGGCCGAGGAGTCCCTCGCCGAGCTGGCCCGCCTGGCCGACACCGCGGGGGCCGATGCGGTCGAGGTCGTGCTCCAACGGCGCGACACCCCCGACCCGGCCACCTACATCGGCAAGGGCAAGGCCGAGGAGCTGCGCGAGCTCGCGGTGGCCCTCGACATCGACGTCGTGATCTTCGACGACGAGCTCGCCCCCGCCCAGCAGCGCAACCTCGAGCGCATCTTCGCGGTCGACGTCGTCGACCGGGTCGCACTCATCCTCGACATCTTCGCCCAGCACGCGGGCAGCCAGGAGGGCATGGTCCAGGTCGAGCTCGCCCAGCTCCGCTACCGCCTCCCGCGCCTGCGCGGTCGGGGCGGGTCGCTCTCGCAGCAGGGCGGCGGCATCGGCACCCGGGGTCCCGGTGAGACCCAGCTCGAGGTCGACCGCCGTCGCATCCAGCGCCGCGTCACCCGCCTCGAGCAGGACCTGCGCGCGCTGGGCCGCACCCGCGAGACCCAACGCAAGTCCCGGCGACGGCACGCGCTGCCCACCGTCGCGCTCGTCGGCTACACGAACGCCGGCAAGTCCACGCTGCTCAACCGCATCACCGAGGCCGAGGTGCTCGTCGAGGACCGGCTCTTCTCCACCCTCGACCCGACCACCCGCCGCATGCGCCTGCCCGGCGGCGAGGTGGTCCTCGTCTCCGACACCGTCGGCTTCGTGCGTCGCCTGCCGCACCAGCTCGTCGAAGCGTTCCGCTCCACGCTCGAGGAGGTCGCCGAGGCCGACCTGCTGCTCCACGTCGTCGACGCCGGCGCCGCCGACCTCGCCGGGCAGATCCAGGCCGTGCACGCGGTGCTCGCCGAGATCGGCGCGGGCGAACTCCCCGAACACCTCGTGGTGAACAAGGTCGACACGGTCGACGACGCGACCCGGGCCGAGGTGCTCGCCGAGCTGCCCGGTGCGATCGCGGTGAGCGCGCGCGACGGCGAGGGCATCGCGGACCTGCTCGCGCTCATCGGACGGCGCCTGCGGGCCCTGTCCCGCATCGTCGAGCTCGCCGTGCCCTACGACCGCGGCGACGTCCTCGCCGCGCTGCACCGCGAGGGCGAGGTGCTCGTAGAGGTGCACGACGCCGAGGCGGTGCGCGTGCGCGCCCGCATCCCGGACGCCACCGCCGGGCGCTTCGCCGAGTTCGTCGTCGCCTGACCGGTACGGCGGCACACCGCGGCCCACGGACCGCCGGGTCCGGCGCGCCACGCCGTAGGCTCGCCGCCGTGCCGCCCACCGGATTCGTGCCCCCGCCGTACCCGCAGGACCGGCTCGACGCGGTGCGCGACGTGGCCGCGGCCCACCCGGGGGGCGCGGTCGACTGCTCGGTCGGCAACCCGGTCGACCCCATCCCCGGGGTGGCCCGCACGGCGCTGCTGGCCGCGGCCGGCGCCGGCAACACCTACCCGCCGACCATCGGCACCCCCGACCTGCGCACCGCGGCCGCCGAGTGGATCGCCCGGCGCACCGGTGCCGTGGTCGACCCGGGCCGCGAGGTGATCGCCTGCATCGGCACGAAGGAGCTCGTCGCGTCGCTCCCGCACCACCTGCACCTGCGCGACCCGTCCCGCGACACCGTGCTGTACCCGGCCGTGGCGTACCCGACCTACGAGATGGGCGCGATCCTCGCGGGCCTGCGCGCCGTGCCGGTGCCGGTGCTCGCGAACTGGCACCTCGACCTCGACGCCATCGACCCGGCCGACCGCGACCGGGCGCTGCTCATCTGGCTCAACCACCCGGGCAACCCGACCTCCTCGGTGGCCGGTCCGGCCGAGATGGCCCGGCTCGTCGCCTGGGGTCGCGAGCACGGCGTGCTCGTCGCCTCCGACGAGTGCTACCTCGAGTTCCCCGGGCGCGACGAGGTTCCCGGCACTGCGGTGGCCTCCGGCACCGAGGGCGTGCTGTCGGTGCACTCGGTCTCGAAGCGTTCCAACCTCGCGGGCTTCCGGGCCGGCTTCCTCGCGGGCGACCCGGCCCTCATCGGCTACCTCGGCGAGGTCCGCAAGCACGCCGGGCTCATGACCCCCGGGCCCGTGCAGGCCGCGGCGGCCGCCGCGCTCGGCGACGACGAACACGTCGAGGTGCAGCGGGCCCGCTACGCGGAGCGCCGGGCCCTCGTGCTCGACGGTCTCGCCGCGCACGGGTACGTCCACGATGGCGGGCCGGCGCTCTTCTACCTGTGGTTGCGCAGCGCCGACGGGGCCGACGGCTGGACCATCGCGGCCCGGCTCGCCGAACGGGCGGGCATCGTGGTCGCCCCGGGCGACCTCTACGGCGAGGCCGGGGCCGCCCACGCGCGCCTCGCCCTCACCCAGCCCACCGCCCGGCTCGAGCTCGCGCTCGGTCGCCTCGCCGCGTCGGCCTGAGGAGCAACGAGCCGACCGGGCCCGCGCCCGGGCCGTAGGGTTGGCGCCGTGACCCTCCAGCAGCGCATCGAATCCCTCTGGGCCTCGCGGTCCGACCTCGCCGCCGTCATGCCGGTCGAGGAGGCCCGCGCCACCGTGCACGAGGCCATCGACCTCCTCGACTCCGGCGCGGCCCGCGTGGCCGAGGTCGTCGACGGCGAGGTCGTCGTCCACCAGTGGCTCAAGCAGGCGATCCTCCTGCTCTTCCCGCTCTCCGACATGGCCACCACCGAGCTCGGCCCGTACGAGTACCGCGACAAGATCCCGCTGAAGCACGACTACGCGTCGGCCGGCGTGCGCGTGGTGCCGGGCGCCTCGGCCCGCTGGGGTGCACACCTCGCGCCCGGCGTCGTGATGATGCCCTCCTACGTCAACATCGGAGCCCGGGTCGGGGCCGACACGATGGTCGACACCTGGGCCACCGTCGGGTCCTGCGCGCAGATCGGCGAGCGCGTCCACCTCTCCGGCGGCGTCGGCATCGGCGGCGTGCTCGAGCCGCCGCAGGCCGCCCCGGTCATGGTCGGTGACGACACGATGATCGGCTCCCGCTGCATCGTCGCCGACGGCGCCCGGGTCGGTTCCGGCGTCGTGCTCGGGGCCGGTTGCGTGCTCACCGGCTCCATTCCGGTCATCGACGCCGAGACCGGCGAGGAGATCTCGCGGGGCGTCGTGCCCGACTGGTGCGTCGCCGTCTACGCCACCCGGCCGCGCACCTACCCGGGCGGCGAGTTCGGCCTGCCCTGTGTGCTCGTCGTGAAGCGCCTCGAGGAGGGCGAGCGGCACGACAAGGCCAAGCTCAACGACATCCTGCGCGAGGGCGGCGTCGCCACCTGATGCCCCCCGACCTCCTCGCCCTCACCGCCGAGCTCGTGGCGGTCCCCTCGGAGAGCCTCGACGAGCGCGCGCTCGCCGACCTCGTCGAGGCGCGCCTGCGGGAGCGGGCCCCCTCGCTCGACATCCGTCGGGTCGGCGACAACGTGGTGGCCCGCACCCGGCGCGGGCTCGACCAGCGCGTCCTGCTCGGCGGTCACCTCGACACCGTCCCGGCCAACGCGAACGCGACCCCGCGGATCGAGGGCGACCGGCTGCACGGTCTCGGCGCGGCCGACATGGAGGGCGGCCTCGCCGTCATGCTCACCCTCGCCGAGGCGGCGCACGCCCTCGGCGACCGGCTGCGCTTCGACCTCACGGTCGTCTGGTACGTGGCCGAGGAGGTGGCCGACGTCCACAACGGGCTGCGGGCCATCTTCGAGGCGGAGCCCGACCTGCTCGCCACCGACCTCGCCATCCTCATGGAGCCCACCGGGGCCTGGGTCGAGGCGGGTTGCCAGGGCGCGCTCGTGGTCGAGGCGGTCTTCCACGGGCAGCGGGCCCACACCGCCCGGCCCTGGATGGGGCGCAACGCCATCCACGCCGTCGGCCCGGTGCTCGACCGCATCGCCGCGCACGAGTCCGAGACGGTGACCGTCGAGGGTCTCGCCTACCGGGAGAGCCTCGAGGTCGTGCGCATCGAGGGTGGCGTGGCCAACAACGTCGTGCCCGACGAGTGCCGCCTACGCGTGAACCGGCGCATCGCCCCGTGCTGGACGGGGGAGGAGGCTCTCGAGCAGGTCCGCACCCTGCTCGACGGTGCGGACGCCGTCGAGGTCATCAACCTCTCGCCGCCGGCCGCCCCGAACCTCTGGAACCCGCTCGTCGCCGAGTTCATCGGCACGAACGACCTCGGCACCCGGCCGAAGCTCGGCTGGACCGACGTGGCCCGGTTCGCGAGCCGCGGCGTGCCCGCCCTCAACTTCGGACCCGGCGACCCCGAGGTCGCCCACACCCGCGACGAGTTCGTCGACCGGGCCGAACTCGACGCCTGCTACGCCGTGCTCGCCCGGTTCCTCGGGCTGATCTGAGCCGGTTCGCCGCTAGAGGCGGCGCAGCACGGTGACGACCTTGCCGTAGATCGTCACCTCACCCGGCTCGAAGACCATCTCCTCCATCGTCGGGTTCTCGGGCCGCAGCACGACCTTGCCCTTGCGCGGCACGTAGGTCTTCACCGTGGCCTCGTCACCCGGGATGCCGGCCACCACGGTGTCGCCCGCATCGGCCGTCGGCTGCTGGCGCACCACCACGTAGTCGCCGTCGAGCATGCCCGCCTCGATCATCGACTCGCCGCGCACCCGCAGCATGAAGAGCGTGCCGTCGCCGGTGAAGTCCTCGGGGAGGGGGAGGGACTCCTCGAAGTGCTCGGCCGCCAGCACGCCGGTGCCCGCGGCGACGTCGCCGATGAGCGGCACGTGGCGCACCGGGCGCCGGTCGGCGGTGCTGCCCGAGCCCGGGTCGAAGGTGACCTCCATGGCCCGGGGCTTCGACGGGTCACGGCGCAGGTAGCCCTTGTCCTGGAGGGCGGCGAGGTGGGCGTGCACGGTCGAGCTCGAGGAGAGCCCGACGGCCTCGCCGATCTCCCGGACGCTCGGCGGGTAGCCCCGGTGGCGCACGACCTCGTCGATGTAGGCGAGGACCTGCTGCTGGCGGGCGGTGAGGGGCCCGGGCTGGTCCTCGGCGGCCGAGCCGGAGCCGCTGGAACGGCCCGGAGGGTTGGAACGGGAGCTGGGGGTACCGGATCGCTGGGTCATGGCGGCGACCGTAACACGATCAGGTGTTCGGGGCAAACACCCGTTCGGGGAAATGCTTGACACCGAACGTCCGTTCGGCTTGGATGGTGTTCCGACCGAACGGGTGTTCGGCGGCGCCCCCTCCGGCTGGGACCGGATCGGGGGTCCGGGGAGCCCGGCGTCCGAGCGGCGCCGGCCCCGGGGGCCCGGAGAGGCCGCCGTCGGATCCCGCAGGTGGAGCGCCGGCCCGGGAGGGCCCGAGCCCCGCCGACGGGGAGCCCCGGGTCCGCCCGGGTCGACCTGTCACAGGGGCGTGGTGCACTCCGCACCAGCCGAACCACCGCAGTTCCCAACCCAGAGATCCGGAGACGCATCCGATGGCCGCAGTCCGCAGCACCCCGATCCGCACGAACCCCGTCCGCACCTCGGCGACCCGCTCGCACCGCCCGGCGGCACCCGCCCGCCACCACCGCACGGTCGGCGCGACCGCCCTCGCCGACGACCGCACCCTCGCTCCCGCCCCGCGGCGGTCCGGGTCCACCCCGCCCCGGCTCCGCCTCGTGACCACCCCGCCCCGACCGGCGGCGGTGGTGCGACCCCGGCCCACGGCCGCCGTGTACCGACGTCGACGCATCGGCGTCGTCGTCGCGGCGGCCGCGCTGGCCCTGGTCGTGGCGCAGGCGGCGACGGTGCTCGGGGGCAACTCCCTCGCAACCCCCGAGCACCGTCCGGCCGCCGTCACCGTCCGCTCCGGCGACACGCTCTGGAGCGTGGCCGAGCGGCTCCACACCGGCCGGGACACCCGGGCCGTCGTGGATCGCCTCGTGGCCCAGCTCGGCACCACCGAAATCCGACCGGGTCAGCGCATCCGCCTGGGCGGCTGAGCCGTGGGGGAGCGGCCCGCATCGGCGGGAGCCGGTACGGTGCTGCGCATGCGCTGCCCGTACTGCCGCACCGACGACGACAAGGTCGTCGACTCCCGCAGTGCGGACGAGGGCGCCGCCATCCGGCGACGCCGCGAGTGCCTGGCCTGCGGCCGTCGGTACACCACGTTCGAGCGGACCGAGCCGCTCCCGCTGCTCGTCGAGAAGCGGTCGGGCAGCGTCGAGGTCTTCGACCGCGACAAGCTGGCCCGGGGGATCGCCAGCGCCGTGGCCGGCCGGCCGATCGACGAGGAGGCGGTCGAGATCATCGCAGCCGAGATCGAGGACCGTATGCGGGCCCTCGGTCCCGAGGTGAGTTCCGAGATGGTCGGCCTCGCCGTCCTCGAGCACCTCAAGGCCCTCGACCACGTCGCCTACCTGCGGTTCGCGAGCGTCTACAAGGGCTTCGAGGACCTGGCCGACTTCGAGCGCGAGGTGGGCTTGCTCCAGAAGACCACCGAGCCGAAACGGGGCTCGAGACCGCGCAACGCGCGCGGTCGGGCCTGACCGCGCGCGGTCCGCGCGCCGCGGTCCGCAGATCGCGCGCTCGCGGGATCTCGCACCCGGAGATGCTTGACCTGCGGGAATGACAGTGGTGTAATGCCCCTCCATCTCGCGGTCGGGGGGAACCGAACCACAAGATGTTGTGGTTCTCGGACGTTGGGGCAGCGGCGCCCCTCCATCCGGGGCCACGGGTCGGTCGCAGGGCCGGGTCCGTCGTCGACGGTCCGGCAGCGGGTGATCGCAGACGAAGCAGAGCAACCCCGTCGCACGGCGGGCGATCCCGGCAGGGGCCGGGGGAGAGCAGGGCACTCACATGGCGATGGCGCCGGAGCAGGTCGGGATCGGGATCCGACGGTTCTTCACCCAGCAGGGTACGAACCCGTACGACACCGTCGAGTGGGAGCGTCGCGACGCCCGCATCCAGAACTGGAAAGACGGCACCGACGCCCTCTTCCAGCCCGGCGTCGAG
>JBJTQX010000111.1:0-13838 GCA_046075855.1 Actinomycetes bacterium | reverse complement strand
CCGCGGCGACGCACCCGCCCTGGCCCGCCTCGCGGGTGTCGAGCACACGCTTCGGCGTCAACCCCACGAACCCGCCGGCCGACACCGCAGCACCCGCGGGGCTCGCCGTCGACGCGAGGACCGGTACGAGACCCGACGCCGCGAGCAGCGCGGCACCGAGGGGGGCGAGCAGTCGGGAGGACAGCGGGCGACGCGACATGCGGGGTGCTCCAGCAGTGAGGTGTCCGAGACACAGGGAGCGTAGGCCCGCGCCCGCGCACCATGCCCTCGGGGAGGACGGGGATTCACCCGGAGGACGGCTCCGGTTCACCTCCGCTCAGCCGAGCGCCGCCTTCACCGCCGCCGCGATCCGACCGCCCTCGGTCCCGGCCCCGGCCCGAGCCCGCACCGCCTTCACGACGGCACCCATCGCGCGTCCACCCTCAAGCCCCTCGTCCGCAGCCCGGGCGACCTCCTCGGCCACCATCGCCGAGAGCTCCTCGTCGCTGAGGGCCGCCGGGAGGTAGGCCGCGATGACCGCAGCCTCGGCCCGCTCCCGCGCAGCTCGATCCTCGCGGCCCGCCGTCGCGTACGCCTCGGCCGCCTCGGTGCGCTTGCGGACCTCGGTCTGCAGGACCCCGACCACCCCGTCATCATCGAGCTCGACCTGCTCCTTGCCGGCGACCTCGGCCCGTTGGATGGCGGCGAGGGCCATGCGCAGGGTCTCGCGCGTCACCTCGTCCTGCGCGCGCATCGCCTCGGTGAGGTCGTGCTGGAGTCGATCCTTGAGGCTGTCCACGTCGCCGAGCCTAGGTGGCCCGGGCCGTGCCGCTCAGTCCTCGCAGGAGACCTCGGTGAGGTCGACCGTCTCAGTGCGCGCCCGCTCCTCGGCGATCGCGACCTTCCGCTCCTCGAGGGCGATGTCGATCTCGCGCCCGCTGCGGGACCGGGTGATGTCGCCGTCGGCCAGCCGCACGAGCCGACGGGTGTCGCCGGTGAACCACAGCACCCCGACGAGCACACCGCCCCAACCGAGCACCAACCACCCGAGGAAGCAGCGGGCTTGAGCAGAGCGTCGCCGTCGACCGGCGTGCCGCCAGGCCGAGCGGGGGTACCGCATCACGTCGAGGAGCGCGGCGGCACCGACGATGAGGCCGAGCGCATACCCGAGCAGGACGAACCCCAGGATCCCCGTCACGAACACCCGCCCCCCGACGTGCGCCGACCGATTGCTTCCGACCCTCCGTGGTGGAGTGGCCGCTGCCCGTGGCAACGGATCCTCCCACATATTGATGAGAGCCGTCACCCATTCCGGTGGGGTCTTGACCAGAACGTGATGAAACGTCCGTGCCGAACGCGTGGTTCGCGGGGTTACGCGGGGTCGCTCAGCGCTGGCCACCCCGTCGTCGAAGCAGGTGCGCCAACCCCGGGGGACCGAACACCACGAGGGCCAGGCCGAGGCCGAGCAGCGCGAACGCCCAGGCCGGTTCCTCAGATGGGGCCCGCACGGCGATCGGCTCCGCCCGGGCCAGGAGCTGACCGTCGAGGATCCTCGTGGCCTCGCCGTCGACCCCGGTCGGGCCGTCGACCCCGGTCGCGCCGGTCCCCCCCGTCGCCGCTCCGGGTCCGGCACCGGCCACGCCGCTGGGGCGCACGGCACCCTTGCGCGCCGAGGCGGGAGGAGCCGGGGCCGCGCCGGTGATGAAGTCCCCGGTGATCGTCGGGTTGGCGCACTGGTCGATCGGCGGAGGGGCCGGGGCGCCGGGGATGAGCCGTTGGGCGTCGAACGCCGCCTCCACGAGGACCCGGGGCAACGGCGAGTACCCGAGCTGTGCCGCCTTCTGCTG
The DNA here is from genome assembly GCA_046075855.1 of Actinomycetes bacterium. Lineage (GTDB taxonomy): Bacteria > Actinomycetota > Acidimicrobiia > IMCC26256 > IMCC26256 > IMCC26256. Next base: position 12,012 of record JBJTQX010000111.1, on the reverse strand, counting down.
CCCTGCGCACAGGAAGTAGGCGATGAACCGCCCGAGGACCTCGCCCTTCTCCGCGGTGAACGGGCTGGCGGTCGAGGTCGGGACGATCATGTACGAGTACGAGGAGACGGGGTACGCCCGCGCGTCGGGGTTCCGGTACACCCCGTCGAGCACCTGGGTGCGGTCCGGGTTGAGCCGTGCCCCCTGCAGCGCGATCGCCACGGCCTGCGGCGTCGGCTGGGCGTAGTACCCCGCCGCGTTCAGCACCGAGGCGACCGGGAACGAACGCTGCTTGGCGTAGCCGTACTCGACGTAGGTGATGGACCCGTTGTTGTAGGGCGCGGCGACGTAGGCCGCCACCCCGTCCGAGAACTGTTGGGCCGTGCTGCCGGGGAACTCCGGGTACAGCGAGGTGGGTCGGCAGCCCGCACCCAGGCCGACCCGCTGGCAGAACGCCTGCCAGACGGTCGGCGTCTGGCTGGCCATGAACGCGGTGAACTGTGCCGTCGTGCCGGACCCGTCGGATCGGATCACCGGCCGAACGGTCAGCGCGGGGAGCGGGACACCCGGGTTGTCCGCAGCGATCGCCGGGTCGTTCCACTTCGTGATGCCACCGGTGAAGATGCGGGCCAGGGTCTCCGGCGAGAGGTTGAGGTTGTTGAGGCGAGTGCCGTTGATGACGAGGTTGTACATGAACGAGGTACCGCCGGCGACGATCGGCAGGTACGCGTAGGGCCGCTTGGAGGCCAGTTGGATCTCGTTCGTCGTGGTCGTTCCGCTCGAGTCGCGGTAGGCGTCCTGGAAGGGCACCTCGGACACTGCGAAGTCGACCTGGGACGAGTAGTAGAAGACCCGACCCGCCGTCGAGCCGTTCGCCTGGTAGTTGATCGACAGGCCCTGCCGAGCGACGTCGGCCGCCCACTGCGACACGGCGATCGACGACCACGTGGATCCCGCACCGTCCACGGTGACCGCGGCCCCCGACGGTGCGGCGGTCACGCCGAGACCGACCAGCACGCCGGCGAACCCGGCGAGGATCCGGGCCGGGACCCGCGCCCCGCGCCGCCGGGCGATCACCCGAACCTCCCGTTCACGTAGTCGAGGGTCCGCGGGTCGGTGGGCGCAGTGAAGATCTGCTCGGTCGGACCGGCCTCGACGATGTGACCCGGGGTGCCCTCGCCCGCGAGGAAGAAGGCCGCTCGGTCGGAGACCCGGTGGGCCTGCTGCATGTTGTGGGTGACGATGACGATCGTCACCGCGTGGGCGATCTCGGCGATCGTCTCCTCGATCCGGCGGGTGCTCGAAGGGTCCAGCGCCGAGCACGGCTCGTCCATGAGCAGGACCTTCGGTCGGACCGCGAGCGCCCGAGCGATGCACAGCCGTTGCTGCTGTCCACCGGACAGCGCGCCGCCCGCAGCGCCGAGTCGGTGCTTCACCTCGTTCCAGAGACCGGCCCGCTGGAGGCAGTCCTCAACCAGATCTCGCCGTTCCGACCGGGAGGCCTTGACCCCCGACAGCTTGAGCCCTGCGAGCACGTTCTCCGAGACCGTCATCGCCGGGAACGGGTTCGGCTTCTGGAAGACCATGCCGATGCGCCGACGCATCTCGGTCACGGGGATGTCGCCCCGGTAGATGTCGGTGCCGTCGAGTGCGATCGTTCCCGACAGCTGCGCGGAGGGGACGAGTTCGTGCATCCGGTTGAGGATGCGCAGGAACGTGGACTTCCCGCAGCCCGACGGACCGATGAGCGCGGTCACCTGGGCCGCCGGCATGTCGAGCGAGACCCGATCCAGCACCTTGTGATCGCCGAACCACGCGCTCACGTCGCGAGCGGTGATCTCGGAGGCGGCCGGCCGCGCCGTCAGCTCCAGATCGATGACGGCGGATTCGACGGCGGTCATGCGAGACCCTCCCTGGCGAGGCGGATACGTCGGAGCCGACTGATGTGGCCGGACCCGCGACCGCCGATGATTCGGGCAGTGACGAAGAGCACGAGGACGAGGAGCAGGAGGACGAGCGCACCCGTCCAGGCCCGCTGGATCGCGACCTCCTGCGGGAGCTGGAACAACCGGTAGACGTAGAGGGGGAGCGCCGACTGCTTGCCCGAGAAGGGGTTCGCGTTCATCGCCGTCGCGCCGAGCGTCGTGAGGAGCAGCGGGGCGGTCTCGCCGATCACCCGTGCGACGCCGAGGATCACTGCGGTGACGATCCCGCTGCGCGCGGTCGGGAGCACGACGTGGCGGGTCGTGCTCCACTCGGTGGCGCCGAGGGCCAGGCCGGCCTCGCGGAGTCCACCAGGTACGAGTCGGAGCACGACCTCGGTCGTACGGGTGACGGTCGGGAGCATGAGCACCGAGAGCGCGAGCGCCGCAGCGAACCCGCTGAGCTGACCCCCGAGCGCGAGGATGAACGCCGCGAAGATGAACAGGCCCGCGACGATCGACGGGATCGCGCTCATGGCGTCGACGATCATGCGCACGGGGCGAGCGAGCGGCCCTCCCACCTCGTTGAGGAACACGGCGACGAGGATCCCGAGGGGCACCGAGATGAGGGCGGCCAACCCGACCTGCTCGAGGGTGCCGACGATGGCCTGGGACGCACCGCCCACGCTCGGCGGGCTCAGGGGACCGACCCGGCTCTGGTCCTCGAGGAAGAAGTTCGGGGTGAGGGCGGCGACACCCTTGGCCACGGTGTACGCGGCGATCGCGAGCATCGGGACGACGAGCAGCAGCCCCACGCTCCAGAAGACCGCCCGGGCCACGAGGTCGCGGGCCCGGACCGGGTCGTACTGCTCGCGCCCGATCGCCCACACGAGCACGAGGAACAGCAGGTAGCCGACCACGAACATCCCGAGGTTGGTCCCCGCCGCGGTGAGTCGGGTGCAGATCAGCCAGGCGAGTGCGGTCGCCGCGACCGCGGCGCCCCCGATCGCGAGCGCGTCGTCGCGTTCGACCCTCCGGAACCGGACCGGGCGATCACCGTCCGGCGCCGTACCCACCTCCTCCCGGGCCAACTCGACCATGGCCACGATCAGATCTCCGTCGCCGCGCCGGAGCGGGAGCGGTTCACCACGACCGACGCGGCCGCGTTGACCACGAGGGTGATGACGAACAGCGTGAGGCCGGCCGCCATGAGCGCGCTGATCCCGAACGACGAGGACTCGGAGAACCGGAGCGCGATGAGCGACGCGATGGAGTTCCCGCCGGTCTCGACGATGCGGGTGAGACGTCCGAGGTCGAAGGTGGGCGAGATGATGAGGGTGATCGCGATCGTCTCGCCGAGCGCCCGCCCGAGCCCGAGCATCGATGCCCCGACCATCCCGCCTCGGCCGAACGGGATGACCACCGTGCGGATCACCCCCCAGCGGGTGCTGCCCAACGCGAGCGCGCCCTCCTTCTCCCCAGCCGGTGCCTGCGAGAACACCTCGCGCATGACGGCCGTGCAGATCGGGAGGACCATGAGGGCCACGACGACGCTGGCGACGAAGGTCGACGCGGCGAACCCGCCCGCACGCTCGGCGTCGAGGAACGGGATGAACCCGAGGTGGCTGCTCAGCCAGTCGCTGATCGGGATGATCTTGGGTTGCAGGTAGGCACGTCCCCAGAGTCCGTAGATGAGGCTCGGCACGGCGGCGAGCAGGTCGATCAGCCACACGAGCGGGGTCCGCAGTCGCGCCGGGGCGTAGTCGGTGATGAAGATGGAACCGGCGATCGCGATCGGCACGGCCATGGCGAGCGCCACGACGGCGATGAGCGCCGTGCCGAGGAGCACCGCCGCGATGCCGAACGACCCGCCGTCCGGTTCCCACACGGCCGTGGTCAGGAAGGACGGACCGGCGGCTCGTAGCGCGTCCATGGACCGGACGAGCAGGAAGAGGCCGATGAGCGCCATGAGTGCCAGCGTGAACGCGCCGGCGCCGGTGACCACGCCTCGGAACCAGCGGTCGGCACCGTTCCGACGGGTGACCGGACGCACGCGGTCCTCGCCCGTGAGACCGAACCCCTCGAGGGCGATGGTCGGATCGATGGGCTGCATGTGGGAGACGGGCTCCAGTGGGATCGGCGCCGGGGCGATCACCGCGTCGGTGGGGGCGCGGCCATTGTGCCGATCGGTGGTTTGCCGACGTCCGACGACGAGGTGAACCTTGGCTGAACAGCGGGACCCGCCCCGACCCGCCCCGGATCGCCCGTGCTACTCAGGACACCGTGACCGTGACCCCTGTCGCGCCCCTCGTCGACGACCGGCTCGAGATCATCCTCGAGGACGAACCCGCACCGTCCGCCGTCCCGACCCGCCGCGCGGCAGCACCCGGCACCGTCCGCAGCGCGGCCGCCATCTTCGCGACGATCGTCTTCGCCTTCCTGGCCTACGCGCTCCTCGGCTCCGGCATCACCGCCAGCCGGGAACAGACGGTACGGGACCGATCCCTCCGTGCTGCGCTCGCCACCGGCGACGCTCCGATCGGCGGACGGATCGCCCCCGGAACACCGATCGCGATCCTCACCGTCCCTGCGCTCGGACTGAGGCAGGTCGTCGCGGAGGGCACGACTGCGTCCGTCACCGCCGGCGGAGTCGGGCACTTCCGGGCGACACCGATGCCCGGACAGGCCGGGAACAGCGTGCTCCTCGCTCGGCGGACGACCTTCGGTGCGCCGTTCCGTAGCATCGATCGACTGCGGAAGGGCGACGAGATCTCCGTGGTGACCGGGCAGGGCCGTGCCCGCTACCGGGTGACCGGCATCGAGGAGGCAGCCGCCGACGATGCCTCCGTCCTCGCCACCACCAGCCGCCGAGGCGAGCTCACGCTGCTCACCGCGGATCCACCGATCCGGGCGACGCGGTACCTGGTGGCGCGGGCCCGCCTCGTCAGCGATCCCGTCGCGTCCACCCCCCACGTCCGCCGGGTCGAAGCGGCCGAGACCGGTCTGGTCGGTGAGAGCTCGCAGCTCGGCCGCCTCCTGCTCGGCCTCGTCGTGCTCGCCGGCGCGGCGGTGGCCGGTACCTGGCTGGCCATCCGCTGGCGCCCGTGGTCGGCCTACCTCGTGTCCGTCCCCGTGCTGCTCGCCGCGACCTGGTGGGTGTTCGAGCACGCGGCCACCCTCCTGCCCGCAGCCCTGTGAGGTCCTCCGTGGCCACCTCGACGAGACGGACCGCCTCGCTCGCGGCCGCCCTGACGGTCTCCCTCGCCCTCACCGTGGCGCCCGCCGGGGTGGGCGCGGCCGACAGCGGAACCGACGGACGCGTGGTGACCGCCGACCCGGCGACCGAGCTGTCGACCCAGGTCATCACCGTCTCGTGGTCCGGGTTCCGACCGACCCGCCGCTCCACCGGGCAGTACACGGTCAACGTCGTCCAGTGCCGGGAGGTGCCGACCTCGCTCGACGACTGCTTCATGAACCCGGCGTTCCCCAACGCCGACGACGGCAACCAGGTCTCCGGTGCGATCACCGCGGCCGACGGCACCGGACGCACCAAGTTCGAGGTCCGGAGCGCGATGGATCTCCCGGAACTCAACTGCTCGAGCGTGCGGCCGTGTTCACTGCTCGCCTACGAGAACACGGGGACGCCGACCATGCCGGGGTCGCTCCCCACCGCGCACGCCATCACCACGGTTCGGTTCGCAGCGAGCGTGGCCGACTGCCCCGAGGTCGCGGACTTCGATGTGCGAACCGGCGGCGCCGCCTCGTCGATCCCACTCCTCTACCGGGTCGCCAGTCGGCGTTGCACCGGGACAGCACCGGTGATCGTGGACGTGACCGAATCGTCATCGAACGAGGGTCGTCTCGCGGTGCTCGAGGAACAGGTCGACTTCGGCATCACCTCCCTCCCCGCCACGGCCAGCGAGCTCGCGGCCCACCCGACCACCGTGCGCGTGCGGTACGCGCCGATCGACCTGACCGCGGTCACCGTGGTCCACAACCTCCGCAACCCCTCCACGGGCCAGCCCATCTCGGACCTCGTGCTCTCCCCCCGGCTGGTGGCCCGCATCGTGTCCGATTCCCGGCTCGACACCTTCTACGCGGACCCCGAGCTCCGCGAGTTGAACCCGGGTGTCCGTTGGCCAGCCTTCGCCCCCTCGCAGCCGCTCGTACGAGCCGAGGCGAACGCGGACACCGCGTTGCTCACTGCGTGGCTCCAGGCCGACCCGGCCGCACGTGCGTTCCTCGACGGCGCCGATCCCCGCGGGATCGAGGTGAACGCGGCATGGCGCGGCATCTCCTACCCCACCGACACCTTCGAGAGCCGTTCGGCCACCGGGTCCTACCTCCCCCGCACTGGACAGCGCGAGGTCGCGCGGCGTGTGTTCTACGGGGTTCGGCCGGCCGACGGCTCAACCACCTCGCCCGACTACTACGGGTTCATCGGTGTCGTCGACCTGCCGACCGCGCAGCGGTACGGGCTCCCGACCGCACGCCTCGTGAACCGGGCGGGCGTGGCCGTGGCGCCCGACGCCGCCTCGATCCTCGCAGGGTTCACGGCCATGCGGCCCAACGCCAGCGGCACGCTCGAACCGGATCCCGCCGTCGGCGATCCGGCGGCCTACCCGCTGCCCAAGGTCGACTACGCGATGGTCACCGATCGGCTCCGACCGACCCGCATCTCCGATGTGACCGCAGTCCTCCAGGACCTCGTCACCACCGCGCAGGCATCGCTGCCCGCAGGGTACGTGCCGCTGCCCGATCCGCTGCGCCAGCAGGCGTCCGGGGTGATCGCCGGCCTCGAGGTCCTCGTCTCCGGCATCACCCCGAGCACCGACGGGCCCGCGGGAGGGACCGACTCCGCGCCCACCGTCGGTCCGACCTTCACGCCCGTCGCCGGGCTCCCCGTCGGTCCAGCACCGGCGACAGCCCCTCGCACGCCGGACGAGCGGATCCGCCGTCGCGGGCTCGCCTCCTTCCAGCCGATCGTGGCGGGTGCGCGTGCCCGAGGCGCGTCGGCCCTCATCCTGCTCGCGGCCGTGGGCCTCCTCGCGGCCGGGGGTGCGGCGGCACCGACGGCGGTTCGCCGGCTGCGGCGCACCTCGCGACCCTGACCGTCGCTCCGGCACCGGATGGTGTCCGGTTGTTCACGTCGGCGTTCACCTCCGCGAGGCTCACGTTCACCTCGGCCCCGTAGAACGTCGTCCAGCGTCGGGCAGCGGTTCGACGCCACACGGAACCCCACTGACAGGAGCATCACCATGAAGCACAGGTTGCGCAAGGCAGCCATCGCCGGGAGTCTGATCGCCGGGTTCGTCGCGATGTCTGCGCCGGACGCATTCGCCGGTTCGACCCTCAACCAGGTCGGATCGGACACCACCTACTGGGTCCAGCAGGTCACGGCCAACCGCTACAACATCGACACGGTGTCGAACCCGAACGGCGACCTCGTGGTCAACGTCCCGCCGCTCACCACCGCCCCCTTCCCGACGGGCATGGTGACGCCGGCCGATGCGGACTGCGGCGAGATCATCTACAAGAACGACGCGGCGAGCCAGACCGTCGCCTACACCACGAACGGTGGCGGCACGAGCTCGATCGGCTTCAAGCCGCCGAACGGCTCGGGGTCGGGCAAGACCGCGTTGCTGAACGACGGCTCGCTCAGCTGCGTCGACCTGAGCCGCTCCTCGTCCGGTCGTGCGGGGAGCGACCCGGGCACCATTGACTACTACGCCTACGGCCTCGGGGCCCTCGGCTGGGTGAAGTTCGTCGGCAGCAAGGCGACGAACCTGTCGCAGGACTCGATCATCAAGATCTACACCTGTGACGCGACCACCAAGGCCCCGATCTACGACGACTGGGCGGACGTCCCGGAGGTTGCGGGCACCGGCTTCACCGGCCCCATCGTGAAGTACATCCCCCAGACCGGTTCCGGAACGTTCAGCTTCTTCAAGTCGAAGTTGCTCAACAACGCGAACCCCGACGCCAACTGCTCCCTCGCCGGCGCAGACGGCCAGACCGGTACGGCGGACGACAACCCGGCGACGACGATGGGCACCTACCTCCAGGAGCACTCGGCCACCGGGATCGACCCGGCGACGAAGGCCCGGGCCATCTACGTGTTCGACTACGCGCAGTGGTACGCCCAGTCCAAGCAGCTCCAGCCCGACCAGCGCAACGGTGCGGTGTTCGGTTCGATCAACGGCGTCAAGCCGACGACTGCGACCATCAACACCGGGCCGACCCGATTCTTCGGGACGCGCTACGTGTACACGATCGTCAAGTCGACGGCGACCCGCTACCTGAACACGATGCGGTACGCCGGCGCCGGCGACATCGACGGTGACGCATCCACGCCCGCCACGAACGGGTACCTCTGCTCCGGCAAGGCGGCGCTCACGATCAAGGCGTTCGGCTTCTCCCCGCTCAAGAACCTGGCCGATGCGAACAACGGCGGCCTCCTCTCGTACTGCGCGAAGAACCCGACCGCCCTCTGACCCCTGGGGCACCAGGACACGGATGAAGGGCCCGGGGGCGCAAGCCCCCGGGCCCTCACCGCTCCCGATCACGAGACGACCCGGAGGCACCGTGCGACACACCCACGCAAGGATCGCTGCGGTCACCGGCCTCGGTCTGCTCGCGCTGGCCGCGGCCGGTTGCTCAGGATCCGATCGGACTGCCTCCGACCTGGAACGCCGAGCGGTCGCGCAGGAACAGGCACGCATCCGACGCGAGCGACGCGAGGACCCCCCTGCCGCGCCACCCCTCATCCCGTTCGAGGTGGGTCAGCGCGCCGGGCTCGGGCCGTGGCAGCTCTCCATCGACGGGTACGAGACGGGTCCGGTCATCACCGTGCGGGCCACGCTCACGAACACGCGGGGCACGGCAGTCGCCGCACCTGCGCCGGAGACCTTCGAACTGCGCGACGCCTGCGCGCCCTCGAACGCGCCGGCAGTGGTCATCGCCCCGAGCGGGATCGACGGCCTCCCCCCGACCGTCGAGGGACGGGTCCCCACACCGATCACCATCCGCTTCACGCCATCCGCACCTCTGGCCGTACCCGTCCTGCGCTGGAACGGTGAGTCCATCGGTTCGTTCGACGCGCTCTTCCGGATCGGTGACCCGGCGCCCACGGCGGAGTGAAGCCGGTCAGGTCGTCGAGGTCGTCGGCGGCAGCGTGGTCGTGGTCGAGGAGGTCGTGGTCGACGTGGAGGTCGACGACGATGTGGTCGTGGTGGACGACGTGGTCGTGGTCGACGTGGAGGTCGACGAGGTGGTGGTCGTCGTCGGCCCACTGCTCACGGTGATGACCACGACGCTGTTCTCGCCGACGCGCTTGCCACCCACCGGCGATTGGATGAAGACGATGCCAGCTCCGAACTGATCGGAAGGCTCCTCCCGCACCGAGACGCTCAACCCCGCACGCTCGATCCGCGTCGCGGCCTCCTCGCGCCGGAGCGACAGCACGTTCGGGACCGTCACCGTGCCCTTCGCCGGATCGTTGCGGCTCGCCAGGAACCAGCCGACGAACGCCGCGACCACCACTGCGAGCGTGATGAGGACCGGCGCGATCCAGCGCGGGGTGCCCGATCCGGCCCCGCCGGAGTCGCCCGGCACCGGTGCGGCCGCTGCGGCGACGGCGGCTGCCGCCGCAGTGGGCATGGCCTGGGTCTGCGGGTCGACGGCACGGGTGGCCACGGTCGGCGGCGCCGCGACGGTTCGGCCGACGCGCCGGAGTTCGGCCTCGGCCGTCGCGGCGTCGGTGATCCGGTCGGCGGGGTCGTGCGACAGCAGTCGGGCCACCACCGTGTCGACGACGAAGGGCACGCCGGCGCGCTGCGAGGAGGGGCTCGGCGCGGCCGTGCCCGTGACCGCGGTGGCCACCGCCACCGCGTCGGCACCCTCGTAGGGCAGGCGGCCGGTGAGGGCCTCGTGGAGCACGACGCCGAGCGACCACACGTCGGCTGCGGCGGTCGGGGCCTCGCCCCGCAGCACCTCCGGAGCGCAGTGCGCGGCGAAGCGGCGCGCCTCCTCGGCGTCGCCCGCGGGCGCCACGCCCCCGCTCGTCGCGGTGAGGCGCGGTTCGCCCTCACGGGTGAGCAACACCGAGTCCGTGGTGAGGGCCCCGTGGACCGCACCGGTGGCGTGCACTGCGGCGAGGCCGCCCGCCACGGTGGCCGCGATCTCGACCGCACGGTCGGAGTTGAGCGGTCCGTGGTTGCGGAGCAGGTCGCCGAGCGTGCCCCCGGCGACGAGCTCCATGGCGATGTAGGCACCGTCGGGCCCGGCCGCCCAGTCGTAGACGTCGACGATCCGGGCGTCGCGCACCGCGCCGGTCTCGACGGCGGAGCGCCGGAGGCGCTCGACGGCGGCCGGATCAGCCAGGGCTGCGGGCCGGAGCACCTTGAGGGCCACCGGTCGGTCGAGGTGGGTGTCCCGAGCTGCTCCGACCTCGGCGAACGCCGAACCGCCGAGGCGGCGACCGGGTTCGTAGCGACCGGCGATGAGGTTCGAGGCGTCGGACATCGTGGGCTCCGGGGGGCGGCTCGGCGGGGGCGACGGCGAACGCTAACCGGGCGCAGCGCGCGGCTGGAGGTCCCCCGCGAGCGGGCTGCTACGATGAGACGCCTCCCAGCGAGGTTCGAGCCCCCATCGTCTAGTGGCCCAGGACGCCGCCCTTTCAAGGCGGTAACGGGGATTCGAACTCCCCTGGGGGCACGCACGGAGCCACCGGTCCCGACCGGGTGCTCCGACCAGGTCCTGTGGTGCAGTTTGGAGTGCACGCCGCCCTGTCAAGGCGGAGGCCGCGGGTTCAAATCCCGTCAGGACCGCGCGAGACGTGCCCGTCGCCCCGGCGGCGGGCCGTCGCCGCCCGGCCGGGTAGCTCAGTTGGCAGAGCGCGCGCCTGAAAAGCGCGAGGTCACCGGATCGACGCCGGTCCCGGCCACCAGCGCACCACGGTGCGGACCAGCCACGAACGCGAACGACCCCGGGCCGGAGCCCGGGGTCGTGCTCGCTCCGGCGGGATGGGCCGCCGAGAGGGTGGAGCGCGTCAGACGATCGTCGACGCGGTGGTCTCCTGGGTGCGGGCGAGGAACTCCTGCACCTCCGACGCCTTGAAGCGGCGGTGGCCACCGAGGGTCCGGATGGCCGAGATCTTCCCGGCACGCGCCCAGCGGGTCACGGTCTTGGGGTTGACCCGGAACATCGCGGCCACCTCGGCCGGGGTGAGGAGGGCTTCGCCGTCGACGGTGGGTTCGTACATCGTGTCGCTCCTTCATGCGGGCGATGCGGTGGGTCCCGAACGACCGCTGCCCGGATCGTTCGTTCGGATCGTCACGGAAGGTGGCCTTGCGGCAACGCTCCGAGGTTGAGACCATAGCACGCCGCTTGAGGATTTCCAGAGGTATTTCGTCACGACGTCCGTCTCGTGGGCGGGCCCGAAGGTCCCGAACTCCCAGGCCGGAACCGCCCCGGGAGCCGCGATCCGCCCGTCGGTACACTCCGCCGATGGTCCGGATCGTCGCCGTCGCGAACCAGAAGGGCGGCGTGGGCAAGACCACCACGGTCCACTCCCTCGGCGCTGCGGCCGCCCTCGCCGGCCGCCGGACCCTCCTCGTGGACCTCGACCCGCAGGCCTGCCTCACCTACTCCCTCGGCCTCGACCCGGAGACCACGGGTCCGAACCTGCACGAGGCGATCGCCGGCCGCGCCCCGGCGAGCGAGGTCCTCGTCCGGGTCGGCGACCTCTCGGTGCTCCCTGCGTCCATCGACCTCGCAACCTCCGAGATCCAGCTGCTCACGCGCACCGGCCGCGAGTACGCGCTGGCCCGCGCGCTCGCGCCGATCGCCGACGGCTTCGACCTCGTGCTCGTCGACTGCCCGCCATCGCTCGGCATCCTCACGATCAACGGGCTCACCGCAGCCGACGCGGTGCTCGTGCCCCTGCAGTGCGAGACGCTCTCGCACCGCGGGGTCGGCCAGCTCCTCGAGACCATTGCCGACGTGCGCGCGTTCACCCAGCCCGACCTCGAGGTGCTCGGCGTCATCGCGACGATGTTCGACGGTCGCACCCGCCACGGACGCGAGGTGCTCGCCGACGTGCAGTCCCGCT
>JBJTQX010000110.1:0-7401 GCA_046075855.1 Actinomycetes bacterium | reverse complement strand
CGCAGCCGGCCGATCGTCGACGAGATGTTGACCACCGCGCCGCCGCCCTGCTCGAGCATGTGCGGCACCGCGGCCTTGGTGAGCACGAACGCCGTGGTCACGTTGAAGTGGAACGATCGCTCGAGGTACCCCGGGCTCGTGTCGAGGAAGGGCCGCGGCGCGGTGCCGCCCGCGTTGTTGATGACGATGTCGATCCGACCGAACTCCTCGACCGCCGCGGACGCGAGCGCGGCGACCGCGTCGTTGTCGACGACGTCGGTCGGCACGACGATCGCGCGACGCCCGAGCGCACGGACCTCGGCCGCGACCTCGTCGAGCTGCTCGCGGGTGCGGGAGGCGAGCACGATGTCGGCCCCGGCCTCGGCCAGTCCCCGGGCACACGCCGCGCCGATGCCCCGTCCCGCGCCGGTGACGATGGCCACCTTGCCGTCGATCCTGAACCGTTCGAGCATCCGATCCGTCTCCCTCGGTGGGCGTGCCGGGGGACGGTAGCCCCTCTACGATCCGAACCATGACCGGAGTCGTGAACGAGCAGCCCGACCTCCTCGAGGGCACCTTCTACACGCAGGACCCGTACCCGACCTACGCGTGGTTGCGGGAGCACGACCCGGTGCACTGGGACGCCACGAACCGGCTCTGGGCCATCTCGCGCTACGACGACATCGTCGCCATCGAGAAGGACAAGGCGACCTTCTCGAACGCCGGGCAGGCCGACAACGGCTACCGACCGGGCATCTCCTCGGACCCCTCGATCATCGGCCTCGACGACCCGGAGCACCAGGTGCGCCGCCAGCTCGTCGCCCGACGGTTCACCCCGCGGGCGGTCGGCGGGCTCGAGGACCACGTGCGGTCGGTGGTGACCGATCTCATCGACGCTGCGCTGAGCGCCGGGGAGGTCGACGTCGTCGGTCAGCTCGCCGCGCCGCTCCCGGCCACCATGATCGGGGAGCTGCTCGGTTTCCCCGAGGACATGGTGGGCAAGCTCCAGGAGTGGTCCGAGCGCACCATCGTGCTCGGCGGGGGCCCCCGCTACTTCGACGAGGACGGCACGCTCGCGGCGATGGAGTTCGCGGGGGCGTGCGCCGAGCTGTACGCGGACAAGGTCGGGTGCCCGGCCGACGACGTCATGAGCCAGTGGGTGGAGCACGAGCGCACGGGCATCAAGGGCGGCCACGCGTTCGGGCTCGACCAGATGATCTCGGACTGCCTGCTCCTGCTCGACGGCGGGGCCGAGACCACGCGCACCGTCATCGCCCGGAGCATCCTCAACCTCATGGCCCACCCGGAGCAGTGCGACGCGCTGCGGGCGGGGGCCGATCTCACCGTGGCGGTGGAGGAGTTCATCCGGTACGTCACGCCGATCCACAACATGTGCCGAGCCGCCACCCGCGACGTCGAGCTGCACGGTCGGCAGATCCGTGCCGGCGACCAGCTGCTGCTCATGTACTCCTCGGCGAACCGCGACCCGGCGCACTTCGACCGGCCGGAGGACTTCGACGTCACCCGCGATCCGAACCTGCACCTCGCCTTCGGGTTCGGCACGCACTTCTGCATCGGGTCGAACCTCGCACGCATGGAGATCCGCGTCTTCTTCGAGGAGTTCCTGCGGCGGGTCGGCTCGTGGCGGTCCGTGCCCGGCGTGGAGCCGATCGAGATGCCGAACGCCTTCGTCTACGGACTGCGCGAGGCGCGCCTCATCCTCGAGCCCGCCTGACCCTCAGGCGTTCCCGCCGGCCCGCTCCACGGCCCGGGCGAGTCGGACCGACCCCGAGGTGGCTGCGAGGGCCGCGGCCCGGTCGAGCAGGTGCGGTCGGTCGCGAGCCGGAGCGGTGCCGAGCCGGACCGCCTCGAGCACGCACCAGCCCTCCCAGAGCGCCGAGCCGACCCGGACGGCGAGCGACTCCGCCCCGTCGAGCAGCGTTCCGGCTCGCTCCCGGTCCCCACCGAACGCGGCGAGCCGGGCCCGGGCCCGGTCCGCGGGTCCGAGCGCCATGGAGGTCGACCCGTAGACGATGACGGTCCCGGCCCGCGGGGCGAGCGCGTCCGCGAGGGGCTCGGCGAGGTCGCCGAGCCCGAGGTCGGCGACGAGGTCGGCCGCGATGGTGATGTGCCCGTCGCGGGTCCAGTCCATGGGCGCCTCGGCCAGCCGGGTCCGCACGAACCACTCGAGCGCAGGACCGCACGGATCGGGGTCGCCGAGTTCGTACCGGGTCGCAGCGAGGAACAGCGCGCTGTCGGGTCGATCGCTCGCGTCGGCGAGCTGCTCGACGAGCGGTGCGAGCTCCTCCAGCCGTCCCTGCTCGCGTCGGATCGGCCATCGCTGCATGGCGCCGGTGAGCACGGCCCCGGGCAGGTTGCGTCCGACACCGAAGTGCTCGGCACGCGTGACGGCGGCATCGGCATCCTCGAGCGGGGCAGTCGCAGTGAGCGCGAGCGCCCGCGCCGCACCTGCGTAGTACTCGGCCGCCGGGTGGGTCGCGGCGCGGGCGAGCTCGTCGGTGAGATCGAGCCGTTCGGTCGGGATCGGTTCGCCGGCGCGCACGGCCGCGGTCGTCCAGGTGATGGCTGCCATGACGCGGCCGAGCGGGTCGGCCGCAGCCTCGCACCGTTCGTTGAGCGAGGCGGCGAGCTCCATCTCGCGACGGGGATCGCTGCGTTGGCTCGCGAGCAGGCGGATGCGGGCCGCCTCGAGGTCGGTACGGGCGCGACCGTTCGACGGGGTGAGCCGGTCGGCATCCTCGAACGCAGCGACGGCGCGGGTGCGGTCCACGTTGACGAGCGTGTGCGCGACCCAGGTCTGCAGCCGGGCCCGGAGCGCGACCCGGCTCTCGTCGAGCCCGGCGAGGACCTCGTCGATGCGCGAGATCCGTTCGACGGCGCTCGTGATGTTGGGTGGGAATCCGAGGTGCGACTCGGCGAGCAGGGCTTCGGCGGCGACGTCCCAGCGGTCCGCGGCCCGGGCACCCGCGAGGGCCTCGTCGATCGCCGCGGAGCCCGCAGCCGAGTCACCCATCGCGAAGTCCGCAGCGGCTCGCCGGGGCAGGAGCTCGAGGCGGGTCGCCGGGTCGGCCACCTCGAGCGCCGCGCCGAGCAGCTCGCGGGCCACCTCGATCGCGGCCTCGTCGTTGGCCGCGTCGGCCCCGGCCAAGAACGCCTCGAGCCGGTACGCGGGCGTGACCAGGTCGCCGGCCGTGCGCAGGTGTCGCGCGATCGCGATGCGGTCGCCCCGGCGTCGGCGGATGGCGCGAGCAGTGAGCAGTTCGAGCGCCCGCCGCCGGTCCGGCTCGAGGCCGGCGAGCACCGCCTCCCGGTTCGCCGCGTGCACGAAGGACAGGACCCGGTCGGGCTCGCCCCGGCCGCCGGCACGCAGGGTGCCGTTCCCGATCGCTCGGTCCGCTGCCTCGAGCACCTCGCGCGGGTACCGGTCGAGTACCTCGGCCACGAGGGCGATCGAGGCGGCGCCCCCGGCGACGGCAACCGCCCCGAGCACCTCGGTGAGCGCGTCGGCTCCGGTCGGCAGGTCGGCACCCGGGGCCCGTCGGTGCACGGCGAGGTCGACGATCCGGCCGGGCAGCCCACGGGAAACGGTCGCGACCTCCTCCGCCGTCGACCCGTCGAGACCGCAGGCCCGGGCGAGATCGCGCGCGTCGGCGCGACCGAGGGGCCCGATGTGGATCACCTCAGCCCGACCGACGGCCGACGCGTCCTCGATGAGGTGCGCGAGGTGGTCCGGTGGGGCGTCGAGGGTGGTGATGGCGACGAGGATCGGTCCGGCGGGGCCGAGCACCGCCTCGCGGATGAGGGCGAAGGTCGAGCGGTCGAGGTGCTCGACGTCATCGATGCCGACCGTGATCGGCCCGGTCTCGGCCGTTGCATGGAGGCGACGGATCGAGGCGAGGACCCGTTGCGCGCGGTCGCCGGGCTCGGGTGTCGGTTCCCCACGGAACCCGCTGGGGCGGAGCGACTCGAGCGCCGCGTCGAAGCGGGGGAGCAGGGTCGCCGCGTCGGGGGTCGCACGCAGCGCGACCGTGCCTCCGCCGCTCTGGGTCACGACCTCGTCGAGCATGCGGCTCCGCCCGGTCGCCGCACCTCCTGCGATGACGAGCAGGCGGGGCTGGCCCGCGTGCGCCTCGGCCGAGACGCGCTGGGCCCGAGCCAGGTCCACCTGACGACCCAGCAGCACCGGCGCCTCTGCGTGAGCAGTGGGCACGGCCCGGTCGATGACCCGCAGTTCCGACTCGCGCAGGGTCGGACCGGGCTCGAGGCCGAGCGCATCGCGCAGGTGGTTCCGCGCGGCCCGTGCGGCGGCCAGGGCGTCGGCCGGGCGCCCGGCGCGGTCCAACGCCTCGATGAGCATGGTCCACCGCCGCTCGTCGTGGGGCTCGGACCGTGCGAGCTCCTCGAGGAGCGCAACCGCCTGCTCCGCCCGATCCTCGCCGAGCAGCAGATCGGCGAGGCGGTCCTCCGCGGCTCGGCGCCGGCCGGCCGTCGCCCGGCGCTCGGCCAGCACGAACGGTGCGTCCGGGAGACCGCCGAAGGCGGGTCCGCGCCAGAGGGCGAGGGCGGCGCGCAGGGCCCCGATGGCCTCGCTCGGGCGACCGTCCTCGGTCGAGACCTCGGCATCGTGCACGAGGCGGTCGAACGCGGCGACGTCGGTGGTGGGGTCGGGGGCTTCGAGGAGGTACCCGCCGGAGCCCCAGTCGATGACCCACCCGGCCGGGGCGATCGCGCGTCGCAACCGAGAGATCTGCGTGGAGAGCGAGTGCCGGGCGGTCGGCGGCCGGTCGTCGCCCCAGAGGGCGTCGACGAGGGCATCGACCCCGACCCGGTGCGGTGCGGCCAGTGCGAGCCGGGCGAGGATCGCGGTCTGGTGCTGGCCCCCGGTCGCCACGACCTCCCCCGCCACCCGGAGCTCGGCGGTGCCGAGCAGGTCGAGGCGGGCGGCACCGGGCTCGCGGGCACCAGGGGTGGCAGGGGGCTCCGAACGGGGCATCCCGGGCATCCTGCCCCGTCAGGAGCGCGCCGGACACCCCCGTTGATCGTCTGTTGATCGCGCGTTGACCGTATCGGTGCCGATCGGGTCGTGTGAGCGGTCCAGCCCGATCGGCCCGGTCCGACGCTGCGGCCGTGACGAACGGCCATGTCGGGGTCCCGCACATCGGTGCCAGCCTGCCGATCCGGCCGCGCCGCGGCCCGAGGGAGGCAGGCGGATGGCGAGGGACGCACGGACCCGGCGGATACGGCTCGTGCGGACGCCTCGGCGGGCGTCCGGCGATCAGCCCCCGGTGCCCCAACCCGTGGCTGCGTCGATGCGGGCCAGGACCTCGGTGTCGAGCCGCTCGATCACGTCGAGCGCACCCATGTTGTCGTGGACCTGCTCGGGCCGGCTCGCGCCGGTGATCACGGTCGAGACGTTCGGGTTCACCGCGCACCACGCGATGGCGAGCTGGGCCAGCGTGCACCCGAGGTCGTCGGCGATCTCGCCGAGCGCGCGCACCTTCGCGCTCGCCTTCTCGTTGGTGAGCATGCCCCGCAGCCACTCGTACCCGGGCAGCGCGCCTCGGGAGTCCTCCGGGATGCCGTCGAGGTACTTGCCGGTGAGCAGACCGGAGGCGAGCGGGCTCCAGGTCGTGAGGCCGAGGCCGATGTCGTCGTAGAGCCGGGCGTACTCGATCTCGACCTTCACGCGGTCGAGCAGGTGGTACTGCGGCTGCTCCATCACCGGCTTGTGGAGGTGGTGGCGTTCGGCGATCTCGAACGCCGCGCGGATCTCGTCAGCCGTCCACATCGAGGTGCCCCAGTAGAGCGCCTTGCCCTGCGAGATCATGTCGGACATCGCCCACACGGTCTCCTCGATGGGCGTCTCCGGGTCGGCGCGGTGGCAGAACACGAGGTCGACGAAGTCGAGGCCGAGCCGCTCGAGCGATCCGTCGATGGCCTGCATGAGGTACTTGCGGTTCAACGTGTTCGACATGTTCACGCCACCGTGGATCCCCCAGAAGAGCTTCGTGGAGATCACGTACTCGTGGCGCTTCCACCCGAGCTCGCGGATGGCGTCGCCCATGATCTGCTCGGACTGTCCGCCCGCGTAGGCCTCGGCGTTGTCCCAGAAGTTCACGCCCGCCTGCTGGGCCGCATCCATGCACGCCAGCGCGGTGTCGAGGCCCATCTGGGTGCCGAAGGACACCCAGGAGCCGAACGAGAGGGTGCTCACCTTGAGCCCGGAGCGGCCGAGCCGCCGGTAGGTCATCGCCATCGATCCGTCCCAACGTCCGGGCCCCGGGGAGCGGGGCCGAATCCGGCGAGCCTACGGCGCGTGGCAGGCTCGGCCCCGAGCCGAGGCCACGGGGGGGCGATGGTGGGGATCAGGGGACGCACTGCGGGGATCGCGCTCGTCGTGGGGGCGACGCTGGCCGCGGTCGTGCCGGCCCCGCCGGTCGGCGCACGAACCGCCGTGCGCTGCGGCGGCGCGGCGGACTACCGACGCACCCAAGCCTGCGTGCGGCTCAACCAGATCCAGGTGATCGGGAGCCACAACTCGTACCACCTGCGCGGCCGCGAGCCGTTCTGGTCGGCGTTCTCCGGGTTCGTGCCCGACATCGCCCGCACCCTCGACTACGCACACCCGCCGCTCGCCAACCAGTTCTCGGACCAGGCCGTGCGGCAGATCGAACTCGACGTCGCGACCGACCCGAAGGGCGGTCGCTACGCGACGCACCGCGTGCTGAAGGTCGTGAACCAACCGACGCGCTCGAAGGACCCGAACCTGTACAAGCCGGGCCTCAAGGTCATCCACGAGCCGGAGATCGACTGGGAGACGACCTGCTCGACCCTGCGCATCTGCCTCACGCAGGTCCGTCGCTGGTCGCAGGCGCACCCGAACCACGTGCCGATCGCGGTCCTGCTCGAACTCAAGGAGGATCCGACGCCCGATCCGCTCGAGCTCGGGTTCGTGTCGGCCCAGCCCTACACCCGCAAGGACCTCGCGGAACTCGATGCGACCATCCGCAGCGAGATCCCGCGCTCCATGCTGTTCACGCCCGACGATCTGCGCGGGTCCGCGAAGACCCTCCCGGCCGCGATCCGCACGCACGGCTGGCCGACGCTCGCCGAGGCGCGCGGCAAGGTGCTGTTCCTCATGGACAACGAGGGGAGCGTCCGCAGCCTCTACCTCAAGGGGCACGAGAACCTCGCAGGGCGCGCGTTGTTCACCTCCTCGAAGCCCGGCGAGCCGAGCGCGGCATTCGTGAAGGAGAACGACCCCATGGGTCTCAAGGGGCAGCGCATCCGGCAGTTGGTCCGCGACGGGTACGTCGTGCGTACCCGGGCGGATGCCGACACCGAGCAGGCCCGATCGGGCGACACGTCGATGCGCGACGCCGCGCTCGCCTCGGGCGCGCA
>JBJTQX010000109.1:0-14642 GCA_046075855.1 Actinomycetes bacterium | reverse complement strand
CTTGTACCGGCCGTCCGTGTCGTCGTAGTCGAGGACGTCGTGCGGGCAGGCGATCACGCAGCCGGCACAGCCGGTGCAGAGGCCGGTGGTGACGACCTCGGAGTAGAGGTGCTTCCAGGAGAACTTCTCGGGCGGCATGCGGGGGAGTCTGCCACGCGGCTGCGGGGGCGGCGCCGAGCGTGCGGAGCGCTCAGGTGCGGAGCAGGCGTTCGACCGCGCGCACGGCCTCGGTGACCTTGGCGTCGCCCTCGGCCTCGCCGTGCGCGGCCGCGTCGACGACGCAGTGGGAGATGTGCTGGTCGAGGAGGCCGAGGGCCACTCCTTGGAGGGCCTTGGTCACCGACGCGATCTGGGTCAGCACGTCGATGCAGTAGGCGTCCTCCTCGATCATGCGGCCGAGGCCCCGCACCTGGCCCTCGATCCGGGCGAGGCGGCGGCGGTAGTCGTCCTGGTCGAGGGTGTAGCCGGGCATCGGGAACCTCCGGTTCCGAGGTGGCGTTAGATGGGGTAGGGGGGTATAGTACCAGATCCCGACCCGGGATCGGCCTCCCCGATCCGGTCACACTGGAAGCGACGAGGAGGGCGAGCCATGGGTGAGCACCCGACCGCCACGCAGCCGAGCCCGAGGATCTCCGAGGCCCCCGCGGGCCTGCGCATCGAGCTGCCCATCGTCGGGATGACCTGCGCGTCCTGCGTCGCCCGGGTCGAGAAGGGCCTGGCCCGGGTCCCGGGCGTGGAGTCCGCGACCGTCAACCTCGCGACCGAACGGGCCACGGTCTTCGTCGACCCGGCAGTGGCCGGGCGCGACGACCTCGTCCGAGCCGTCGTCGAGACCGGGTACGAGGTGCCCGAGGTCGCCGAGGCCGCGGCGAGCACCGCGGCGGAGCCCGCACGCGACCCGCTCTCCGCTCGCCTCGTGGTGAGCGCCGTGCTCACCGTGCCGCTGCTCGCGATCTCCATGGTGCCGGCGCTGCAGTTCGCGGGGTGGGGCTGGTTGGCGCTCGCGCTGGCGACGCCGGTGTGGTCGTGGGGTGCCTGGCCGTTCCACCGGGTCGCGTTGCGGCAGCTCCGCCACCTCGACGCGTCGATGGACACGCTCGTCTCGCTCGGCACGACCGCGGCCTGGGCCTGGTCGGTGGTCGCGCTCGCCCGGGGGGCGGGCCGCGGCTCCATGTCCGGGATGGACATGGCCGCCTCCTCCGACCTGCACCTCTACTTCGAGACCGGAGCGGTCATCGTCACCCTCATCCTGCTCGGGCGCTGGTTCGAGCACCGGGCCCGCCGGCGATCCGGCGACGCCCTGCGAGCGCTGCTGGCGCTCGGCGCCCGCACAGCCACCCTCGTCGACGGCCGGGAGGTGCCCGCCGAGGCGCTCGTGGTCGGTGACCGGTTCGTCGTGCGGCCGGGCGAGCGGGTCGCGACCGACGGCCGGGTGGTCGAGGGCACCTCCGCGGTCGACGTCTCGATGCTCACCGGCGAGCCGGTGCCGGTCGAGGTCGCGGTCGGCGACGAGGTCGTCGGTGCGACCATCAACACCGAGGGTCGGATCGTGGTCGAGGCGACCCGTGTCGGGGCCGACACCGCGCTCGCCCAGATCGCCCGGCTCGTGGAGGAGGCCCAGGGCTCCAAGGCGCCGGTGCAGCGGCTCGCCGACCGCGTCGCCGCAGTGTTCGTGCCGATCGTGCTCGTCATTGCCGTCGGCACGCTCGTTGCGTGGCTGCTCATCGACGGCGACGTGAACGCGGCGTTCACCGCGGCGGTCGCGGTCCTCATCATCGCCTGCCCGTGCGCGCTGGGCCTCGCCACGCCGACCGCGATCATGGTCGGCACGGGGCGTGGCGCACAGCTGGGCATCCTCATCAAGGGCGGTGAGGTGCTCGAGGCGACCCGCGCCGTCGACGCGGCGATCCTCGACAAGACCGGCACGGTGACCACCGGCCGCATGGCGCTCGTCGACGCGGTGGCCGGATCGGGCGTCGACGCAGCGCTCCTCCTGCGGCGGGCCGGTTCGCTCGAGGACGCCAGCGAACACCCGATCGCGCGCGCGATCGCCGCCGGTGCCCGGGACCGCGGGGCCGAACTCGCGACGCCCGAGGGTTTCCGCAACGAACCCGGGGTCGGCGTGGTCGGCACGGTCGACGGTGTCGAGGTGCGGGTCGGTCGGCCCGAGTGGGTCGGGCCGGTGCCGGCCGAACTCGACACGGCGGTCGCCGCCGCGGACGCCCGGGGCGCGACGGTCGTGTTCGCCGGGTGGGACGGCGCGACGCAGGGCGTGCTCGTGGTGGCCGACACCGTGAAGCCGGAGGCGGCCGACGCGGTGCGTGCGCTCCACGAACTCGGGATCGCGACCGTGCTCGTGACCGGGGACCGGGAGGCCCCCGCGCGCTGGGTGGCCGACGTGGTCGGGATCGACCGGATCGTGGCCGGGGTGCTCCCCGAGGGCAAGGTCGAGGTGGTGCGGTCGCTGCAGGCCGAGGGCCGGCGGGTTGCCGTGGTGGGTGACGGTGTGAACGACGCGCCCGCGCTCGCCCTGGCCGACCTCGGCATCGCGATCGGTACCGGTACCGACGTGGCACTCGAGGCGAGCGACCTCACGCTGGTGTCCGGGGATCCGCGTGGCGCGGCCGACGCGATCGCGCTCTCTCGTCGCACGCTCGCGACGATCAAGGGCAACCTGTTCTGGGCGTTCGCCTACAACGTGGCGGCCATCCCGCTCGCGGCGTCCGGGGTGCTCAACCCGGCGATCGCTGCGGCGACCATGGGGTTCTCGAGCGTGTTCGTGGTGACGAACTCGTTGCGCCTGCGACGGTTCCGACCCCGACGCGGCTGAGCGGTCAGCCCGCGCCGGCCAGCCAGTCCTCGACGAGGCGCTGCTGCGCGGTGGCGATCTCGCGCAGGCCGTCGACGATCGCGCGCTCCACCTTCGATCCGACGAGTGGCACCTTGACCCGCAGCTCGCCCTTCACAGTGCGCGCAGCACCCCCGCCGGCCTCGACGACCCGGGCCGCGTAGCGTCCCTCGAGCAGGTCCGCGTAGTGGTCGGGACGGATGAGGTAGCGCGACTGTCCGGAGGCGAGGTCGTGCTCGCCGACCTCGACCCAGGTGAGCTGCTCGGGGTCGACGAAGCGACGCGCCGCACCGGGCAGGTCCGCCTCGAACCGGTAGCGGACCTCCTGGCGCACCCGGTCGCCGGTGTGGGCCGTGGTCAGCACCGAGGCCTCGCCGAGCCTCGGCAACTCCACCATCGTCGCGAGGAGGGCCGGGTCGACGAGCGCGGCGGCGACGGCGATCGGCGGTGCGGCGAACCGTTGGTCGAGCGTGAACTCCACGCCGGGGAGGGTAGGCCGTGCGCGCGCCGACGGTGCGGAACGGTCCGAGACGGGGGGCGAGGTGTCGTAGCCTCACGATCCCTATGAAGATCGCCGACGCACTCCGGGGCGGGCCCTGCTTCTCGTTCGAGTTCTTCCCGCCGCGCAGCGAGGAGGGTGAGCGCGTGCTCGCCGAGGCGATCCGCGACCTCGCACCGCTCGCACCGGCCTACGTCTCGGTGACTTACGGCGCCGGCGGCTCCACCCGCGAGCGCACCCACGACCTCGTGGTGCAGATCCGTGCGGAGACGGGCATCACCCCGATGGCGCACCTCACCTGCGCGTGCCACACACGCGCCGAGCTCGTCGACATCGTCACCCGGTACCGCGACGCGGGCATCGAGAACATCCTCGCCCTCGGCGGCGACCCGCCGGTCGACTCGGACCTGCCACCCGGCGAGCTCACCTACGCGAGCGAACTCGTCGAGCTCATCCGTGCGGTGGGTGACTTCTCGGTCGGCGTGGCCGCGCACCCCGAACCGCACCCGCACAGCCCGAGCCTCGCCGAGGACCGTCGGCACACCGCCGCCAAGCTCGCGGCGGCGGACTTTGCGATCACGCAGTTCTTCTTCGACGCCCGCCACTACTTCGGCCTCGTCGAGGATCTGCGCGCGCTCGGCGTCGACAAGCCCGTGATCCCCGGCATCATGCCGGCCACCTCGATCCGCTCCATCACCCGCATGGCCGAGCTCCAGGGCAGCGAGTTCCCCACCGGACTCGCGGCCAAGCTCGAGGCCGCCGAACCCGACGGCCCGGAGGCGGTGCACCGGGTCGGGGTCGCGGAGGCGACGCGGTTGTGCCGCGAGCTGCTCGACGGCGGCGCGCCCGGGCTCCACTTCTTCACGCTCAACCGGTCGACGGCGACCCGCGAGATCCACGCGGCGCTCGGCCTCTGACCGGGGTACCCGCGCTCGGGGACCCCGAGGGCACCGGTAGTGTCGACCCGGTGGTGAGCGAGACCGAGCGGCACGGCGACGGGGTCTCCGCGCCCGGTTCGAGCGGGTGGTTGCCGTGGGTCCTCGTCGGCCTGCTCCTCACGCCGCTCGTCGCTGCGGCCATCTCGATCCTCGGGCACCCGTGGGTACCGACCGCCGACTTCGCGCTCATCGACCTGCGGAGCCGGGAGGTGGCTTCTCTCCATCCGCCGCTGACTGGCCTGTTGAGTCGCCGTGGCTGGAACCACCCGGGTCCCGCGATGTTCTGGTTGCTCGCCCCGTTCGCCTCGATTGCACGAAGTACGCCGGTCTCATTGCGGCTCGGTTGGATTCTGCTCGACGGGCTGATTCTCGGTGCCGCGCTCATGCTCGCAGCCCGGGTCAGCCGCACGGTCCTGTGCGTGGTGGCTGTGACGATCGGCCTGTCATACCTCGCGCTCCCGGCATCGGTGCATCGTGTGCCGTGGAACCCCTGGATGCCGTTGCCGATGCTCATCCTGTTACTCGTCCTCGTGGTGCGGGTCGGTACAGGTCGGACGCGGGACCTCATCGGTGTTGTGTCAGTCGGCTCGGTGATGGTGCAGATCCATGCGGGCGTCGCGCCGGTTGTCCTCGGTCTCACGCTGCTCGCGATCACCTGGGCGACGCTCGACGCGAGGGCCACGACCAACGGGGTGCGCTCGCTCCGAGGTCCGCTCCTGTGGTCGGCGGGTCTCGGCGCGCTGCTCTGGTTGCCGCCGGTGATCGGTGCGCTCACCGGGGAGCCCGGCAACCTGCGGGTCCTCGTGAGGTACTTCCTCGAGGCACCCGATCCCCCACTAGGCCTTGGGCGGGCCGCGGGCATCATGGCGGCCGAGTTCGCGTGGCGTCCGCCTTGGCTCGGCGGCCCATCTCGCGTGCAGCCTCTCTTCAACGCAGCGCTCGGAGCGCCGTACGTATGGCTGCTCGTTCCTATCGCACTCCTCGTGGGCGCGTTGGGATTGGCATGGCGTGAGCAACGCAGAGCCGACGTTCGTCTCGCATCCATTGCGCTCGTCATGCTCGGCAGCGGACTCCTGGCCATCAGCCGTGCCGATGTGCCGTTCCCGTACACGTTCGAGTGGCGGGGGATCGTTGCGTCGTTTGCGGTCTCGGTGCTCGCATCCGAGACTGCGCACATTGCTGCGGTGCATGCGAGACCCCGCGTAGGTCTCGTCGCGGCTGTGAGTGTCGTGGTAGCCACGTTGTTCGTTGCATTGGCCGGTTCGGTTCGCCTCTCGCGCAGCTACGCGAGCGAGGAGCTGATGCCGAAGTCAGTGGAGTCGATGGTTCAGATGGTCGCCTCACGGCGCGGACTCGAGGGGGAGCGGGTGTTGATGACCAGGCTTCCCGACCGGTTAGCGATCAAGGCGGTGTGGTGGGCGATGGTGAACGAACTCGACCGACGCGGCAGTGACGTGCGTGTCACCCGGCAGGCGGCGCAAGGTACGGGGGCTTGGCGGATCGGTCGCGCGCGGGATGTCGACCAGGTGTGGTCACTCGAGGTTGGCGACGGCGACATCGTGGAAGCACTCGCGCAGCCCGGTGCGCGCCTCATGTGGCGGGCGCGTCCTGAAGACATGGAGAGTGGTCGAACGGCCGCGCTCCGGGCTTCGCTCCGGCAGCGACTGCTCGATGCGGATCGTCCGGAACTCCTTGCCTCCCTGGGCCGCAGCCGGGTGGATCCGAGGGTTATCGAGGTTCCCGGCATTGACGCTCGCTCCGCGATGCTCCTAGCGGTGCAGGAGGCCATCGCTGAGCAGGTCGACCCCTGCCGGTGCGCGGTCGTTGCCATCCCCGGCGGACGCGCAGCCCGCTGACCCACGACGCGAGGACGGGGCCCCGGAGGGCCCCGTCGTCACGAGCGGAGGGGGTGGGATTTGAACCCACGGTGGGTTGCCCCACAATGGTTTTCGAGACCATCCGATTCGGCCGCTCTCGCACCCCTCCGGGCCGTCGCATCGTAGTGGGGCCCCGCGGGGTCGCGACCAGCCGGGCTCCGGTGGTCAGGCGCGCCGCGCTGCGAAGAACCCGGTGAGCAGCGCCGCCGACTCCTCGGCCCGCACGCCGTGGTGCACCGGCACCTCGTGGTTGAGCCGGGGGTCGGCGGTGAGGTGGTAGAGGCTCCCGGTCGCACCGGCCTTCGGGTCCGCGGCCCCAAACAAGATGGTGCCGACGCGCGCGTTCACGCTGGCCCCGGCGCACATCGGGCACGGTTCGAGCGTCACGACGAGCGCGCACCCCGAGAGCCGCCAGGTGCCGAGGGCGTGGGCCGCGTCGCGCAGCGCGAGCACCTCCGCGTGCGCGGTCGGGTCACCCGTGAGCTCCCGCTCGTTGTGGCGGGCCGCGATGACCTCACCGCGTGCGAGGTCCACGACCACCGCGCCGACCGGCACGTCGCCGTGTTCGGTGGCCGCGGCGGCCTCGGCGAGCGCACGGCCCATCCAGTCGTGGAGCCGGTTGTCGGTGGGGCTGAGCATCGGCAGATCGTACGACCGCACGGCGAGTCGGGTCGCCCTTGCGTACGATGCTGTAGGTGCGCAGATCGGCCATCAACTCCAAGGGGAGCCGGGGCGGGA
Source organism: Actinomycetes bacterium (assembly GCA_046075855.1). Taxonomy (GTDB): domain Bacteria; phylum Actinomycetota; class Acidimicrobiia; order IMCC26256; family IMCC26256; genus IMCC26256. The sequence goes on along the minus strand of JBJTQX010000109.1, from coordinate 7,742 downwards.
CATGACCACGGTCGGCGCGACGATCGTCATCTCGGATCTCGTCGGATCGACGGCGCTCACGACTCGCATCGGCGCGGATGCAGCGGATCGCCTCCGGCGTGAGCACTTCGCGCTGCTGCGCGACGCGGTGACCTCCCACGGCGGCCGTGAGGTGAAGAACATGGGCGACGGCATCATGGCCGTCTTCCCGGGTGTGGGCGCCGCGATCGACGGTGCGATCGCGATGCAGCAGGCCTGTGCCCGCCGCAACCTCAGCGAGGCCGAGACGCTCGAGATCCGCATCGGCATCGGGACCGGGGACTGCACGGAGGAGGACGGCGACTACTTCGGTGAGCCTCCGATCATTGCCGCCCGGTTGTGTGCAGCTGCGCTCCCCAGCCAGATCCTCGCTCCCGAATTGGTGCGCCACCTCGCGCCGCGCGGCCGCCACGAGTTCGCGCCCTCCGGCGACCGTGAGCTCAAGGGCATCCCGGAACCGGTCGCGACGACCTCGATCGTCTGGTACCCGGCCGTGGCGCGACGTGATGACCCGGTACCGCTGCCACCGCGGCTCACGGTGCCGTCCGCGATCGGGTTCGTGGGGCGCGACGCCGAGCGTGCGCAGATCGACGCGGCGTGGCGAGCGGCCGCCGCAGGATCGCGTCGGGTCGCGCTCATCTCGGGTGAGGCCGGTCTCGGCAAGACCCGCCTGGTCTCCGAGCTCGCGCGCACGGCGCACGAGCAGGGAGCGCTCGTGCTCTACGGACGCTGCGACGAGGAGGTACCTCGGCAGTACGGCCCGTGGGCGGAGGCCGTCGAGTTCCTCGGGGCCCACTCGGATCCGGAGACCTTCGAAGGTCTCGACGTCCGTTCGCTCGTGCGTCTCGCCCCGGGGCTCGCCGCGCGGATCGGGGCGGATCCGGGGACCGCCGACCTCGACCAGTACGTGCTCTTCGCTGCGGTCGCCGACCTGCTGGTGCGGGTCGCGTCGGCCGGGCCGGCGCTCATCGTCCTCGATGACCTGCACTGGGCCGACCGGGGCACGCTGGTCCTGCTCCGACACCTCGTCGCGGCGACCGCGGCCGAACGGATCCTCATCCTGGGCACCTTCCGCGACACGGATGTGGATCCGAACGGCGACCTCGCGACCACCGTGGCCGCGCTCCACCGCGAGGAGGGTGTGACCCGCATCGGCCTCGACGCGCTGAGCGAGGGCGACGTGGAGTCGCTGCTCACCAGCACCGCCGGCCACGATCTCGGTGCAGCGGGTGCCGAGCTCTCCCGCGCTCTGCGCAGTGAGACCGGCGGCAACCCGTTCTTCGTCGGCGAGATGCTGCGGCACCTCGTGGAGTCGGGCGCGATCGCCCGCGGCGCGGACGGCCGTTGGGCTGCGGTCGGCGACGTGAGTGCGGCGGGGATGCCGCAGAGCGTGCGCGAGGTCATCGGCGCGCGTGTCCGCCGCCTCGGCGACGTCGCGGTCTCGGTGCTCACGACGGCCGCGGTGTGCGGTCGGGACTTCGACCTCGCGACGGTCGCGGGCGCGATGGGCGTCGCCGATGACACCGTGCTCGATGCGCTCGACGCCGCAACGACGGCGGGCCTCGTGGGGGAGGTGGTGGGACGGGTCGAGCGCTTCACGTTCGCCCACGCACTCGTGCAGCACACGCTCGAGGCCGAGCTCACGCCGACCCGTCGGGCCCGGGTCCACCGCGCGGTGGCCGACGCGATCGAGCGCAACCCGGCGGGCGGGAGTCGGTCGGCCGAACTGGCCGTGCACCTGTTCGCGAGCGGCCGCCCGGAGGACGATGTGCGGGCGATCCCGTACGCGGTGCGGGCCGGCGAGGCGGCGATGGCCGCGTTCGCCCCCGATGAGGCGGTCGGCTGGTACCGCCGCGCGCTGTCGGCGATGCCCGCCGATGCCGACCGCGGCGAGCGTTGCGCATTGGAGATCCGTCTCGGTGAGGCGGAGCGGCGCATCGACGACACCGCGTTCCTCACGCGGCTCATGGACGCGGCCGCGGAGGCCCGTGCGCTCGGACGCGACGACCTCCTCATCGGCGCGGCGCTCGCCCGCTACCGCGGCTTCCAGATCTCGGGCGCCGAGGTCGATCCCGAGCAGATCGGCCTGCTCCAGGATGCGCTCACCGCAGCCGGTGACGAGGACTCCCCGGCCCGCGCCCGCCTCATGGCGGCCATCGCCGCCGAACGACGCTTCAGCGGCGATCCGGCGTACGTCGAAGGTTCCCGGGACGCGATCGCGATCGCCCGGCGAACCGGCGACCTCGAGACGCTCGTCGACGTGCTCGCCTGGAGCTCGCTCGACACGCCGGCCTCGTTCGACGAGCGGCGCCGCATCGGCGACGAGGTGATGCGGCTCACCGAACGCATGGATGACCCGGTCCGGCGGTTCTGGTCGCTCGTGCAGTGCATGACCACCTGGCTGACCGACGGTGAGATCGAGGCGGCGCGACGGGGTGCCACCGAGCTGATGGTGCAGGCGCAGCGGCTCGGCAACGCGCAGACGCGGTGGATCGCCACGCTGTGGCAGATCCAGATCGCCAACATCACGGGCGACCTCGATACGGCGGAGCGGCTCGGCGGGGAGGCGTTCACGCTCTCGCTCGAGGCGGGGCGTGAGGACGGCATGCTCTACTTCGGATCGCAGCTCATGACGACCCGGCTCCAGCAGGGACGATGGGCCGAGATCCTCCCGCTCCTCGAGCAGGCCGTGGTCGACTACCCGCGGGTGCCCGGGTTCCGGAGCGTGCTCGCGTACCTCCACGCCGTGTCCGGTGCGCGGGGTGAGGCGGAACGGCACTTCGGCCAGCTCCGGGCCGAGTCGTTCGCGTTCCCCGAGGACCAGGTGTGGATGGTGGCCACGGCGCTGGCCGCGCACACCGCCCACCTCCTCGACGATCGCGGATCGGCGGCCCTGCTCCTCGAGCGGCTCGCACCGTACGCAGGACGCATCGCGGTGCAGACCCTCACCACCTGCGTGGGGGCGGTCTCGTACTACCTCGGCCTGCTCCGGACCACGTTGGGCGAGCGCCCGGCCGCGATCGTCGACCTGCAGGACGCGCTCGAACGGTCCACGCGCTTCGAGTCCCCGTACTACCGGGCCCAGACGATGCTCGACCTGGCCGAGTTGACCCGGGAGGACGATCCCGAGGGTGCAGCGGTGCTGGTCGCCGGTGCCCGCGAGCTCGCAGCGCGTCACGGCTTCGGTGGTCTCGCGGCGCGAGCAGGGGTCTGATCGGCGGCGAGCCGCCGCGTGGCGGAGGGGGTGGGATTCGAACCCACGGAACTCTCGTTCACACGCTTTCCAAGCGTGCCGATTCGGCCGCTCTCGCACCCCTCCCGGGGCCGCCGATGGTAGCGGGCGATCCGGCTGGTACGGTGAGTGAGCGGACCGTGCTAGGCGGGGAGCTCGTGGTGCCCTGAACCCCAGATCCACGTACGGGGGGCTGAACTCCCATCCGAGGCCCGATCCGCCGCAGCGAGAGCGCCCCGCACGTGGTTGTGAAGGCCGGGTCCTGCGCAACGGGATCCCGTGAACCGAGTCAGGTCCGGAAGGAAGCAGCTCTCAGCGGAACCCCCCGTGTGCCGCAGGGGAGCCTGGCCGGAGCCGTCGACGGGACACGCACGTTGCGGCGCCGGGTCGACGGTGGGTGCACGGTCCGCACCGCCGGCAACGAGGGTCGCTGTGGGCCGGGAAACCGTCCGGCGCGGTCGCTAGGGTCAGCCCGTGGCCTTCCAGTCCCTCTACCGCAAGTACCGCCCGCAGCGCTTCGACGCGCTCGTCGGGCAGGACGCGGTCACCACGGCGCTGCGCAACGCAGTGCGCGAGGGTCGGGTCGGGCACGCGTACCTCTTCTCCGGACCGCGGGGCACCGGCAAGACGACGAGCGCGCGGATCCTCGCCAAGGCGCTCAACTGCACCGACCTCGGGTCGGACGGCGAGCCCTGCGACGCGTGCCTGAACTGCACGGGTATCGCGGCGGGCACGTTCCCCGACCTCATCGAGCTCGACGCTGCGTCGAACCGCGGCGTGCAGGAGGCTCGCGACCTCGTCTCGCGCATCAGCCTCGGCCTCGGCGCAGGGTCGCAGCGCAAGGTGTACATCCTCGACGAGGTCCACATGCTCACCACCGAAGCCTCGAACACCCTCCTCAAGACGCTTGAGGAACCCCCGGACCACGTGGTGTTCGTGCTGGCGACCACCGACCCGCAGAAGGTCCTCCCGACCATCCGCTCGCGCACCCAGCACTTCGAGTTCTCGCTGCTCACCGCAGCCGACCTCGCCGCCCACCTCGCGCACATCCTCGACCTCGAGGGGGTCGAGTACGACGCGGACGCGCTCGAGGTCGTGGCCCGGGCCGCGGCCGGGAGCGCCCGCGACTCGCTCTCGCTGCTCGACCAGGCGCTGGCCCATGCCGACGGTCGGCTCACGGCCGAGCAGGTGGAGCGGGCCTTCGGGGCCTCGCCGTTCGCGCTCCGCCTCGCGGTGCTCGAGGCGATCGCGGGTGAGGACCCGGCCGGGGTGCTGCTGCGCACCGCCGACCTCCTCGCCTCCGGCCACGACCCGCGCCGAATCGCCGAGGACCTGCTGCGCAGCCTGCGCGACGCGTTCCTGCTCGTCGCCGGGCGCGGGCGGGTGAGCGTGGACGCACCGATCGAGGAGCAGGAGGCGCTGCTGGCGGTGGGCAACGCGATCGGCCTCGCGCCGATGACGCGCGCACTCGACACGCTCGGCACCGCGGTGGTCGACATGCGCGGTACGGATGCGGCCGACCCGCGCCTCGTGCTCGAGGTTGCGCTCGTGCGCCTCGCCCGCCGCGACACGGGCACGCCGCTGCAGGCACTCGCGGATCGCCTCGATCGCCTCGAGCGCTCCGTCGGCGAGGGTGGCGTACCCACCGCGCCCACCTCCGCCGCGCCGGCACCCGCGCCGGCCCCGACCCCGCCGGTCCCGGTCGCGCCCGCATCGCCGACGGGGACGGCGCCCGTTCAGGAGGCCCCGACCGCGGCGGCGCCGAAGCCCGGCCTCGGCGCGCTGCGGGGCACGGCCCGTCCCGCCACGCCCGCGCCCTCGGTCCCGCCTGCGGCCGATCCGCCCCCGCCGCCCGCGGCCGGCGCGCCGTTCGCGGCCTCGCTCGACGAGGTCATCGTGGCCTGGGCCGCCGTGCTCGACCGCATCCCGCGTGCGGTGCGGGCCGCGGTGCAGGAGGCCCAGCCGGTCTCCGTGGAGGACGGCGTCATCACGTTCGCGGTCTCGGCCATCGCCGCCGACTCGGTGAAGCCGAAGTTCCAGAAGGAGGCCCACACCATCCGGGAGGGCTTCGAGGCCGAGCTGGGCGCCACGCCGCGGTTCCGCTTCACGTTCCGCGACGTCACGGCACCGGCCGCTGAGCCGGAGGCGCCGCGCCCCAAGCGCACGCGACCGGCCCCCGAAGCGGTCGCCGCCGAGCCGGCGCGCGAGCTCGAGGAGGATGTGCACCTCGACGACATCGTGGATGCGCCGGTCGACGCGGTCTCCGACTCGCGGGCCCGCATCGAGTCGATGTTCGACGCGACGGTCGTCGAGGAGCACGAGCACAGCTGACGCCCGCAGCGTCGGAACGAGAGGAGGACCCGAGGTGGCCAAGCAGAAGCCGCAGATGAACAACATGCTCCGGCAGGTGCAGCAGATGCAGGCCGAGATGCTCGCGGCGCAGGAGGCGCTCGCCGCGGAGCTCATCGAGGCCACGGCCGGCGGCGGCATGGTCCGGGCCGTGGTGACCGGCGGTGGCGAGCTGCGCGAGGTGGTCATCGCGCCCGAGGTGGTCGACCCGGACGACATCGAGATGCTCCAGGACCTCGTCGTCGCCGCGGTGAGCGAAGCGCTCCGGCAGGCCGAGGCCCGACGGGCGAGCGCGCTCGGCGGCGCGACCGGCGGCATCGACCTCAACCAGTTCGGGCTCGGCGGGCTCCTCGGGTGACCGGGCTCCACGAGGGCCCGATCCAGGGGCTCGTCGACGAGCTCGGGCGGCTGCCGGGCATCGGACCGAAGTCGGCCCAACGCATCGCGTACCACCTCCTCAAGGCACCGGCCGAGGACTCGCAGCGCCTCGCCGACGCGATCCTCGAGGCCAAGGCCCGGGTCGCGTGGTGCCAGACCTGCTTCAACCTCGCCGAGGGTCCGCAGTGCTCCTACTGCCGCGACGACCGCCGCGACGCCACCACCATCTGCGTCGTCGAGGAACCGCGCGACATCGTCGCCATCGAGCGCACCCGCGAGTTCTCCGGCCGGTACCACGTGCTGCAGGGTGCGATCTCGCCGATCGAGGGCATCGGGCCGGAGCAGCTCCGGGTGCGCGAGCTCCTCGCCCGCCTCGACCCCGAGGGCGTGGTCGAGGTGATCCTCGCCACCAACCCCAACATCGAGGGCGAGACCACCGCGATGTACCTGGCGCGGCTGCTCAAGCCGCTCGGCGTGAAGGTCACGCGCATCGCCAGCGGCCTGCCGGTCGGGGGCGACCTCGAGTACGCCGACGAGATCACCCTCGGACGCGCGCTCGAGGGGCGCCGTGAGGTCGAGGGCTGAGCCCGCGCGCTCAGGCGAGCGCGCGGGCGATGATCGCCCCGACCGCCTCGTGCTCGACGAGGAAGCCGTCGTGGCCCGCGGGCGAATCGATGGTGTGCAATCCGGTCACGTTCGGGATGTGCTCGGCCAGCTCCTCCTGCAGGCGCAGCGGGTAGAGCCGATCCGAGGTGATCCCGGCGATCGTGACCTCGGCACCGATGCGACGCAGCGCCGCCGCGATCCCGCCCCGTCCCCGGCCGACATCGTGGTGGTTCATGGCCCGCGAGAGCGCGAGGTAGGTGTTGGCGTCGAAGCGGCGGGCCAGCTTCTCGCCGTGGTACTCGAGGTACGACTCGATCGCGTACCGACCCCCCTCGAGCGGTGACTCGTCCGACTGGTGCCCGCGCCCGAACCGATCGTCGAGCTCGAGTTCCGAGCGGTAGGAGACCTGCCCGATACCCCGGGCGAGGCTGAGGCCGGCGTGCGGACCCTCACCGGGCGGCGCGTCGTAGTAGTCGCCGCCGCGGAAGTTCGGGTCGGCCTGGATCGCGCGGATCTGCACGCTGCACAGCGCGATCTCCTCAGCGGTCGCCATGGCTCCGCACGCGATGATCACCGCGCGCTCGAACCGGTCGGGGAACGCGACGAGCGACTCGAGCGCGCGCTGGCCACCCATCGAGCCGCCGATGATCGCGGCCCACCGGGTGATGCCGAGCGTGTCGGCGAACGCGGCTTCGATGACCGCCTGGTCGCGGATCGTGATGAGCGGGAAGCGCGAGCCGTACGGCCGCCCGGTCTCGGGGTCGTCGGAGGACGGGCCGGTCGTCCCCTGGCAGCCGCCGAGCACGTTGGGGCAGACCACGAACCACCGGTCGGTGTCGAGCGCGCGGCCCGGACCCACGACTTCGTCCCACCACCCCGGGTGGAGGTGCCCCGGCCCGACGGGCCCGGCCGCGTGGGAGTCGCCGGTGAGCGCGTGGAGCACGAGCACCGCGTTCGCGCCGTCGGGCGCGAGTTCCCCCCAGGTCTCGTAGGCGACCTGCACCTGCCCGAGCCGCCCGCCCGCCTCGAGCACGTGGGGACGGGCCGAGAAGAGCGTGGCGAAGCGGCGGCGTCCCGGTTCGTCACCGGGGCGCCACGCGCCGCTCGCGGGGATGGGCTCGGCCGTCACGGCCGAGAAGGTTACGCCGCCGCCGTTCAG
>JBJTQX010000108.1:0-8808 GCA_046075855.1 Actinomycetes bacterium | reverse complement strand
GGAGGTGCGCAGACGCGGCACCTCGGCGGTGGTAGTGACCCACGAACGCCGCATGACGACCTACGCGGACCGCACGGTCGAGATCACCGACGGCCGCCTCGCGGCCGAGGCCGTCACCGCCTGACCGGCGCGCCGCGGACCATCCCGACAAGACGGTGCCCCGGGCACCGGGCCCAGGGCACTGCGTCGACGTTCGGGTGCGGCGAGCGCCGCGGCGGATCAGCCGCCGGAGATGTCCTGCGGCCGGGCCTTGCCCGCGCCGATCCACGGCATCATGGCCCGCAGCTCGGCACCGACGCCCTCGATCTGGTGCTGGGCGCCACGCCGGGCCAGCGCCCGGAAGTGCGGGCGGCCCGCCTGGTTCTCGAGGATCCACTCCCGGGCGAAGGCGCCGCTCTGGATCTCGTCGAGCACCCGCTTCATCTCGGCCTTGGTCTCGGCGGTCACGATGCGCGGGCCGCGGGTGAGGTCGCCGTACTCGGCGGTGTCCGAGATGGAGTAGCGCATGTTCGCGATGCCGCCCTCGTAGATGAGGTCGACGATGAGCTTCACCTCGTGGAGCGTCTCGAAGTACGCGGACTCCGGCTGGTAACCGGCCTCCACGAGTGTCTCGAAGCCCGCCATGATGAGGGCGGTGAGACCACCGCAGAGCACGACCTGCTCACCGAACAGGTCGGTCTCGGTCTCCTCCTCGAAGGTGGTGTCGAGCACACCCGCACGGGTCGAGCCGATGGCCCGGGCGTACGCGAGGGCCGTGCCCTTGGCCTTGCCGGTCTCGTCGGCGTGCACTGCGACGAGCCCGGGGACGCCGCCGCCGTCCTCGAAGGTGCGACGCACGAGGTGACCCGGACCCTTCGGGGCGATCATCCAGACGTCGACGCCCTTCGGCGGCTTGATGCAGCCGAAGTGGATGTTGAAGCCGTGGGCGAAGGCGAGCGAGTCGCGCTCGTCGAGGTTCGGGAGGATGTCCTCCTCGAAGACGCGGGCCTGCTCGGTGTCGGGCAGGAGCACCATGATGATGTCCGCCTCCTTGACCGCCTCGGCGATGGAGAGGACCCGCAGGCCCTCCGCCTCGGCCTTGGCCCGGCTCGAGGAGCCCTCACGCAGCCCGATGCGCACGTCGACGCCCGAGTCGCGCAGGTTGAGCGCGTGGGCGTGGCCCTGCGAGCCGTAGCCGAGGATGGCGACCTTGCGGGTCTCGATGAGGCCGGCGTCGACGTCGGCGTCGTAGTAGATGGTGGCGGGCATCTGCTGGTGTCTCCTGGTCGGGGGCGGGACCCGGTCGGGGTCCGCGCGGGCGGGGCGTGACGTTAGGCGAGGGGCCCGGGACCGCGCCCCTCCGGGTGGATCAGGCGGGTCGGGGCTTGACCGCCTTGAGCGGCCGGGCACCCCGGATGAGCCGGGGCAGCGCGATCCGACCGGTCCGCTGCAACTCCACGATGCCGTGGGGTGAGAGCAGATCGGTGACCGCGTCGAGGCCGTCGGGGGTGCCGGCGACCATCACGGTCATGGTCGCCGTACCCACGTCGATCACCTGGCCGTCGAAGATCGCGACGAGGTCGACGAGGTGGGAGCGCTGCTCGGGCCCGGCCTTCACGGTGGCGAGCATGAGTTCGCGCTCCACTGCGTCGGAGGCCGCGAGCTCACGGATCTCGATGACCGGGATCAGCTTGTTGAGCTGCTTCGTCATCTGCTCGATGGGTGCGGACTCACCGTCGACCACCACGGTCATGCGCGAGTACCGCTCGTCCTCGGTCGGACTCACCGCGAGCGAGAAGATGTTGTACCCCCGCCGAGTGAACAGGCCGCTGACCCGCGAGAGCACTCCGGCCTTGTTCTCCACGAGCACGCTGAGGATGTGGTGTGCTCCAGCCATCACCGCGCTCCGTTCGTCGGTCCGGTGATCACGTCGTCGTTCGACGCCCCGGCGGGCACCATCGGGAACACCTTCTCCCGGTAGTCCGTGCGGAAGTCGATCACCACCGGACGGTCGTCCACCGCGTTCGCCTTCTCGATCGTGGGCGCGACGTCCTCGGGCGAGTCGACGCGGAAGGCCACGCAGCCCATCGCCTCGGCCCACTTCGTGTAGTCGGGCACGTCGGGGGTGAGGTACACCTCGCTGTACCGCTCCTCGTAGAACATCTCCTGCCACTGGCGCACCATGCCGAGGTACGAGTTGTTGAGGATCGCCACCTTCACCGGGATCTGCTCGACGCTCGCAGTGACCAGCTCCTGGGCGGTCATCTGGAAGCAGCCGTCACCGTCGATCGCCCACACCATGCGCTCGGGACGACCCACCTTGGCGCCGATCGCCGCGGGGATCGAGAAGCCCATGGTGCCGAGACCACCGGAGTTCACCCAGGTGTACGGGTGGTCGAACTTCCAGTGCTGGCTCGTCCACATCTGGTGCTGACCCACGCCGGAGGCCACGATCGTGTCCTCGGGCGACGCGTCGCGCAGCTGCTCGATGACGAACTGCGGCTTGAGCGGGCCGTCCTCCTCCTGCTCGTAGGCGAGGGGGAAGTCCCGCTGCCACGAACGGACCTCGGCCCACCAGGGCGCGAGGTCCGGCCAGGCCCGCTTCTCGCGGTCGTTGCGCACGGCCTTCACGAGCTCCTCGATGACCCGACGGCAGTCCCCCACGATCGGCACGTCGGGGCGCCGCACCTTGCCGATCTCGGCCGGGTCGATGTCCACGTGGATCACCTTGGCCACCGGGGCGAACGCGTCGACCTTGCCGGTCACACGGTCGTCGAAGCGGGCGCCGAGCGTGATGAGCAGGTCAGCCTGCTGCAGCGCGGTGATCGCCGTGTAGTTGCCGTGCATGCCGGGCATGCCGAGGGCGAGCTCGTGGCGGTCGGGGAACGCGCCGCGGGCCATGAGCGTCGTCACCACCGGGATGCCGGTCATCTCGGCCAACTCGCGCAGGGCCTCGGCCGCCCGAGCCTTGAGGATGCCGCCGCCCGCGTAGATCACGGGGCGCTGCGCGGCGGCCATGAGGCGGGCCGCCTCCTTGATCTGCTTGGCGTGCCCCTTCGTGGTCGGCTTGTACCCGGGCAGGTCGAGCGAGTCCGGCCAGTACCAGTCCATGGTCTGCTGGGCCACGTCCTTGGGCACGTCGACGAGCACCGGACCGGGTCGGCCGGTGGTGGCCACGTGGAAGGCCTCGCGGATGATCTCCGGGATGTCGGCCGCATCGGTCACGAGCCAGTTGTGCTTGGTCACCGGCATCGTGATGCCCACGGTGTCGCACTCCTGGAACGCGTCGGTGCCGATCACCGCGTACGGCACCTGCCCGGTGATGCACACGAGCGGCACGGAGTCCATGTACGCGTCGCAGAGCGGGGTCACGACGTTCGTCGCCGCCGGGCCGCTCGTCACCATCGCCACGCCCGGTCGCCCGGTGGCGTGCGCGTAGCCCTCGGCCATGTGGCCGGCGCCCTGCTCGTGGCGCACGAGGATGTGGCGGATCGACGAGTCGATGAGCGGGTCGTAGACGGGCAGGATCGCCCCGCCCGGGAGGCCGAACATGACCTCGGTCCCCTCGAGTTCGAGGCTCTTGATGAGGGCCTGGGCTCCGGTGAGCTTCATCGGTACTCCTGGTGGTGCGGGTCGGTCGGACGAGCGGGTGCGGGAAACACGACGCCCCTCGCACGGGCGAGGGGCGGGGAGGAGCGCACGCGCGCCGTGGGGGCGCGCGGCGCTAGCGAACTACGACGAGCAGGTGCGGGAGGCGGGCGTCGTGCTGCATGAGACCCCCACTCTAGCAACACCCGCCACCCCCATGGCAACCCCTCCGGAGCCGCCCGGGGCCCGGATCGGGCTCAGGACGCCGCAGCCGGGCGCCGCTCGAGCGGCACGAAGCCCTCGGCGCTCGCCGCGGCGAGCCCGACGGGGGCGAAGTCGCCGGCCGCGCGGTACACGAGGTACCGGGGCACCCAGCGGGGGTGGAACTTGGCGTTGAAGGAGAGCAGCGACCCGATCTGGAAGTGCGGGTCGAGACGCCGCACGAACCACGCGGTCACGCTGTCGCGCAGGCCCCGGTCGGGGTCCTCCTCCATGAGGCCCTTGAACGCGGCGAAGTTGAGCGACACCTCCTCGATCCCCTGCTCCGCCGCCCAGGCCACGGCGTCGACGATGAGGAGCTCGTTCACCCCGTTCACATGGGGGGCGCCGGAGTCGTCGCGGCGCATGGCGTCGAGCGAGAGCCCCCGGCCGCCGCGGCAGGGCACGTAGCGCTGGAACGCGCACGGTGCGCCGGTGTCGTCGCGGGCGACGACGATGGCGCAGTCCGCATCCCGGCCGGAGAGCAGACCGTCGAGCGCCATGGAGAACCCGCGGTCCGGGTGGCCGTCGAGGTGCACCTCCGAGATGCCGAGGAGGGCCCGACGCAGCGTCGGGTCGAGCGCGCCCTCCCGGTGCACCTCGGTCGTGATGCCGTGGCGCCGGGTACGGGACACCGCCTGGCGCACGGGGCGCATGGGTCGCCCCTCGAGGTGGAAGGCCCGCACGTCGATGATCGCCTCGTCGCCGAGGTACTGCACGCGCATGCCCTGCTCGAGCCACACGTCGAGCCGGTCCCCGCGCACGCTGATCGCAGCCGGACGCCATCCGTGCGCATCGCACCGGGCGAGGAACCGGCGCACCGCGTCGGGTGCGCTCCCGCGATCCCCGACCGGATCGCCTGCGGCGAGGCCCACCCCGTTGACGTACCGGTAGGCCACCGCCGCACGACCATCGGCCGCGAACACGTAGCGCTTGTCGTGCCGGAGCGCGAACGGATCGAGCGTGTCGCCGTCCGCGCGGTCGACGAGGTCGCGCACCCGGGTCCGCTCCTCGTCGTGGACCACGAAGCGGTCAGCCACCGGCGCGCGCGCGAGCAGCACGAGGGCCACGAGCGCCGAGATGCCGAGGAGCGTGAGGGACGCGGGGAACCAGGTCCCGAAGCTCCCGGAGATCGTGAGCGGTCCGCTGAACCCGAACATCCGGGCCACGACCTCACGCACTGCGAGCCATGGCGTGAGGTCGGGGCTGACCTGGCTCCGCCGCAGCACGAGTCCGACGATGCCGTACGCGAACGTGATGATCAGCAGGCGGGGCGCCCACCGGAGCACGCTCGTGGCCCGCACCCGCGGCACCTGCTCGCCGAACACGCGGCGAGAGCGCCAGAGCAGCGCCCCCACGAGCACGACCGCGACCGCCTCCTCGACGTCGAGACCCTTGGCCAGGTGGGTGACGAAGGAGAGCGCGAGCAGGCCGAGCGCGGCACGGTAGGCCGCGCGCCGTCGGTGGGTGAGCCCGCGGCCGACGAGCACGAGCGCGATCCAGAGGAGCGCCGTCGCGCCGGCGGCGAGGTCCGAGACGCTGCCGTCGAACGCCGCGTCGACCAGCGAGATCCGATCCCGCAGAGCCGGCGTGAACGCCGAGGCGATGTTGAGCGCTCCGGCCAGCATGACCACGAGGCCGATGCCGCGGGCGATCCGACGCTGCCGTCGCGCCAGCCGGGCCTCGGGCGAGAGGTCGGGACGGGGCGGCGCGGCGACGGTCATGACGCCGGTCACGGTACCGGGTGCATCGGTGCGGTCCGTGCCGCCACTGCGCGGACCGGAGCCGAGCCGGCCCTCGGGTCAGCGCTGGTGCATCGGGCACGAGTAGGTCGTGCGTCCCCCGACCTGGCGGATGGTGAGCGGGGTGCCGTCGCGGGGGCACAGCCCACCCGGCTGCCGGGCCTCTATGTGGTCACCGGTGTGCGAGCCGCCCCGACGCTGGAGGGTCCGGAGGGTCGATCGGATGGTGCGGTGGAGCCGGCGAACCTCATCGGGATCGAGCGATCGAGCCGGACGGGCCGGGTCGAGATCGGCCCGCCAGAGCGCCTCGTCGGTGAGCAGGTTGCCGAGCCCGGCGATGCGCGACTGGTCCATGAGCGTGGCCTTGAGCGGCGCGCCGCTGGCCGCGAGCACCGTGCGCAGGTGCGCGAGGTCGAGGGCGAACGCGTCGGGACCGAGGCGGTCCTCGTCGGGATCGAGCTCGACCGCACCGAGCCGGCGGGGGTCGCGCAGCGCGAGCGCGCCGCCGTCGGCGAAGCGCAGGGTCACCCGATGCCACGCGCGGTCCTCACGGTTCGTCGCGTAGCGCAGCGGATCGCCGGCCGCCTCGCCGTCGATGAGGATCCGACCGCTCATGCCGAGGTGGAGCGCGACGACCGGCCCGGGCGTGCGGGCCCGGCCGACCCCGGAGGTGTCGAGCAGGATGAGCTTGCCCCGTCGGCGGGCCTCCACCAACCGGCGCCCCGGCAGCGCGGCTCGCAGCGCCCGAGGGGTGAGGCCGCGCTTGAGGAACCACGCGTCGGGCGCGTCGACGCTCGCGATCCGACGACCCAGCGCTCGGGCCTCGATGAGCCGGCGCGCCTCCTCGGCCTCGAGGATCTCCGGCACTGCGCCCGCCCGATCAGATGTTGGTGATCGCGCCCGTCTCGGCGCCCTGGGCCAGCCGCGCGTACTTGGCCAGGAAGCCCGAGGTGTACCGGGGCTCGGGCAGCTTCCAGTTCGCCCGACGCACCTCGAGGGTCGCCTCGTCGACGAGCAGGTCGATGGTGTGCTCCGACGCATCGATGACGATGCGGTCGCCGTCCTCGACGCAGGCGATCGGGCCACCGTCCACCGCCTCGGGGGCGACGTGGCCCACGCAGAACCCATGGGTGCCGCCGGAGAACCGGCCATCGGTGATGAGCGCGGCGTCGTGCCCGCGCCCCGCGCCCTTCATGGCACCGGTCACCGCGAGCATCTCCCGCATCCCCGGCCCACCCTTGGGTCCCTCGTAGCGGATGACCACGATGTCGCCGGCCTCGATACGTCCGGCGAGGATCGCCTCCATGGCGAGCGCCTCGCCGTCGAACACCCGGGCCGTACCCTCGAAGCGAGGGTGGTCGATGCCCGCGACCTTCACCACCGCGCCCCGCGGCGCGAGCGAGCCGTGCAGCACCGCGATCCCGCCCTGCACGTTGATCGGGTCGCTGAGCGGGTGGACCACCTCGCCGTCAGGAGCGGCAGGCCGCAGCGCATCGAGGTTCTCCGCCACGGTGCGACCGGTCACCGTGAGGCAGTCACCGTGGATGAGCCCAGCCTCGAGGAGTTCACGCATGACCACCGGCACCCCGCCGATGCGGTCCACGTCGGTCATGTGGTACTTGCCGTGCGGCTTGGTGTCCGCGATGTGCGGCACGCGCGCGCCGATGCGGTTGAAGTCCTCGAGCTCGAGCTCCACGTGCGCCTCGTGCGCGATCGCGAGGAGGTGCAGCACTGCGTTGGTCGAACCGCCGAGGGCCATGACCACGGCGATCGCGTTCTCGAACGCCTCCTTCGTCATGATGCGACGCGGCCGGAGGTCCTCGGCAAGCAGTTGCATCACCGCCCGGCCCGACTCGTACGCGAAGTCGTCGCGACGCCGGTCGACCGCCGGCGCCGAGGCGCTCCCGGGCAGCGACATGCCGAGCGCCTCGCCGACCGAGGCCATCGTGTTGGCGGTGAACATGCCGGCGCAGGAGCCCTCGGTCGGGCACGCCTTACGCTCGATCTCACCGAGCTCGTTCTCGGTGAGGGTGCCGGCCGCGCAGGCACCGACCGCCTCGAACACGCTCACGATGTCGAGGGTCTGGTCGCCGTGGTGCCCGGGCAGAATCGACCCGCCGTAGAGGAAGACCGAGGGCAGGTCGAGCCGCGCCGCGGCCATGAGCATGCCGGGCAACGACTTGTCGCAGCCAGCGAAGGTGACGAGCGCGTCGAGGCGCTCGGCGTGCATGACGCACTCGACCGAGTCGGCGATGATCTCGCGGCTCACGAGGGAGCCCCGCATCCCCTCGTGGCCCATCGAGATGCCGTCGGAAACGGCGATGGTCACGAACTCGATCGGGAAGCCGCCGGCGTCCCGCACGCCGACCTTGGCCCGCTTGGCGAGCCGGTCGAGCGGGAGGTTGCAGGGGGTGACCTCGTTCCACGAGGAGGCGACGCCGACCTGCGCCTTGCCGAAGTCGTCGTCGGTCATGCCGATGGCCCGGAGCATGGCGCGGGCCGGGGCCCGCTCCATCCCGTCCGTGACCTCACCGCTGCGGGGCTTCATGTTCTCGGTCATGGTCGCAGAGGGTACAGGACGCCTCCGGGCCGCCTCCTAGGCTCGCCGCCGTGACGCTCCGCATCGACGCCGCACTCGTCGACGTCGACCTCCGTTCGGTCGGCGACCGGGCCCGATCCATCGAGGCGCTCGGGTACGACGGCGCCTTCACCTTCGAGGGACCGCACGACCCGTTCCTCCCGCTCGCCCTCGCGGCCGCGACGACCTCGCGCATCGAGGTGACCACCGCGGTCGCCATCGCGTTCGCCCGCTCCCCCATGACCCTGGCCCACACCGCCCGCGACCTCAACGACCTGGCCGAGGGCCGCGCGATCCTCGGGCTCGGCTCGCAGGTGCGCGCGCACGTCGAGCGACGGTTCTCGATGCCGTGGTCACACCCGGCCGCCCGCATGCGCGAGTTCGCGCTCGCCCTGCGCGCGATCTGGGGCGCGTGGCAGGACCGCACGCCGCTGCGGTTCGAGGGCGAGCACTACCGGCACACGCTCATGACGCCCTTCTTCGATCCGGGACCCTCGCCGCACGGCATCCCCCGCCTCCACCTCGCCGGTGTCGGACCGGCGATGACCGAGGTGGCGGGCGAGGTGGCCGACGGGTTCCTCGTGCACCCGTTCAGCACCCCGGAGTACGTGCGCGAGGTCACGCGGCCGGCACTCGCCCGCGGCGCGGCGCGGGCCGGGCGCT